>CAZSQE010000223.1:0-4481 GCA_964608905.1 uncultured bacterium
GTCCATGCGCGGCCGTTCGCCGACCGCGCCGGTGGCCCGAACCCGCGCGTTCGGGGAGCCGGCGGGGCCGTCCGCCGGGTGTCCCGGCCGGGTCCGCCGCGCACGCCCGGCGCCCGGCCGGGAGGGCGCAGCAACCCGCCGGGACCGGCGTCCGTAGGACAGGGTGTCGAGCCCGGATCCCATCGGAGGTGTCGCCATGCGCAGAGCCGCTCTCATCCTGTTCCTGACGGTCTTGTTTCCCGCCGGTGTCTCCTTCGCCCACGGCCACGGCCGGCACGGCATGAGCTTCGGCGACTGCGAGGTCGCCCCGCCCGCAGCCTGGGGGCCGCGCCACGACACCGGGCGGGCGCGCCACGTCATGGTCACCCGGGACGGGGCGGTGGAGCTGCTGCTCACGCCCCGGCGGGTGGCGCTCCAGCTCAGCGACCGGACGATGCGGGAGATCGACCGCGAGATGGACCGCGAGCTCGAGGACGAGGACGGCGTGCTCGCCGACGCCATCAAGAGCGCCGTGATCGGCGGAGTCCGCGCGCTGCTGCGCCACAGCCTCGAGTGCCCGCTCGACGAGTTGCGCGACGCGCGCTACCGGGACGGCCGGCTCGAGCTGGTCACGGTGGACGGCGAGCGGGTGTTCGAGGACGTCGAGATCGACGACCGGGACCTACTCGAGAGCTTCCGGGCCCAGGACGCGCAGGCCTTCGTCGAGGAGTTCCACCGGCTGAAGCGCCGCGGCCGCTGAGCGCCGCGGGCCCGCCGCGGGCAAGCGCGGGGGCCCGCCGGTGGGCGGGCCCCCGACCTCGATACTCTTCCGGCCGGGGCTACCGCCCCAGCAGCACGAGGCGCGCGACCTGCGCCTGCCCGGCGCCCTGCAGCCGAGCGAAGTAGACGCCCGCCGGCACCGGGCCGGCGTCGCCGTTCGAGCACGACCACTCGACGGTGGTCGTGCCGGCCGGCGCCGCGCCCGCGAACGGCGTCGCCACCCGACGGCCGCTCAGGTCGAAGACGTCGAGCCGCACGTCGGCCTCGCGCCCGAGCGTGAAGGCGAAGCGCGTGGTGCGGAAGACCGGGTTGGGCGCCACGGCGAGGGCCACCTCCGCGGCCTCTGCGGCGGGCGTCCCGGGCACGAGCGCCGCGATCTCGGTGGCCGGCGTGGTGAGCGTGCCCTGCAGGTACTCGTAGGTGAAGGCCATGTAGTCGCCGCGGCACGAGTAGGTCTTGTTGTTCGTCGCGGCCAGCACCCGCGCGCGCACCTCGCCCGTGGCCGAGACGAAGGCGGCCGGCGAGGTCGTCACGTAGGTACGGGTCACGTCGGCTGTCCCCACGGTGGCCACGTCCACCTGCGTCCAGGCGCTCGTCGTCCAGTTGTACAGGTAGAGCGTCTGGGTGCGGCTGAGCGAGTAGTTGCCGTCGTAGGTGAGGGTCAGCTTGGTCGGCGGGTGCGCCAGCGTCGCCGTGCCGTACCAGTCGGTCTGGTACTTCTTCAGCGCGTAGGACGCGGTGACGGTCATGCGGACCGCGTCGTTGGCGGTCAGCGAGGCCACCGAGCCGCCGGTGACCGTGCCCTTCAACATCGCCACACTCGACGGCACGACGGTCTCGGTGATGACGACCGGCGGGCTGCCGCCGTCGTTGTAATAGGTGTCGGTGAAGCCGTCGCCGGCGACGGTGTAGGCCGCGCCGTCACCCGGGTCGGCCTGGACCACGATGGTCCCGCCCACCTTGTCCCAACTCGGATTGGGCGCAACGCCCGCGCCGGTCTCGGTCCAGTAGGTGTGGACGTTCGCGGCGTGCAGGCGCGAGAGGGCGTCGGCCGTCGGGTGCCCGTAGGAGTTGCCGTCCCCGACCGAGATCACGCCGACCTCGGGCGTGGTGGCGGCCAGCCAGGCGTTGTTGCTGGAATAGGCCGAGCCGTGGTGGTGGACCTTGTAGACCTCGACGTCGCCCACCGCCGGGCCGACGGTGGTCTCGACGTCGTTGCCCGAGCCGACGAGGTCGCCGCCGAGGACCTCGTCGAAGGCGCCGTAGGTCACCTTGAGGACGACGCTCAGGGCGTTCTCGTCGCTGGTGCCGCCGTACACGCCGGCGCCGTTCAGATCCACGCACTTGATGGTCACGGGATTGGCCGCGCCCGCGTCGAGGGTGATGACCTGGTTCTTGGCGATCGTCGTCCGCAGCGCGCCCAGGGTGTTGACGTAGGTCGTGTAGGTGGCGCTGGAGTAGCTGCTGCCGCGGTCGTAGCCGGCGGTCACGACCGTGATGCCGATGGCGGCGAGGTCGTCGATGCAGCCGATGTGGTCCGCGTGGTAGTGCGAGGCGAAGTGGTAGTCCAGGCCGGTGATGCCCAGGCCCTGCAGGTAGGACTTGACGCCGCTGCAGTCGGTGTAGGTGCCGTCGTCCACCAGCGCGGTCTGGCCCAGCGGCGAGATGATCAGGATGGCGTCGGCCTGGCCGGCGTCGATGTGGTGGATCTGCAGCTTGCCGTTGCCGGCGGCCAGCGCCAGCGCGGGGACGAGGAGGACGACGAGGGCGGCGGCGGCGAGCCAGCGCAGGGGACGGAGGGTACGGCGAGGCCAGCGGTCGGGGAACCGGCTCATCGGGGAACCTCTTTCCTTGAGGTGAGAGGGTGCGCATGGCGCGGGGAGCGGGCGCCCCGCGGCCTCCCGCGGGTTCACCCCGGCCCCACCACCACACGCGGTTCCTTAGCCTGGCGACAGACTAGACCTGTGCGGGGCGGGATTCCAGAGGGATGTGACGATGGAGCACGGCCGCGGACCCGGCCCGACGCGCCACCATCGGCAAAGGAATCCGGCCGACCGGACGGCGGACAGGCGGGCCGGCGCCCGTTGGCGCGGACGCCCCGCCGCGTCGTAGGCTCGCCGCCCACCCGCGGAGGACCACCGTGAGCGCCACCATCCACGCCCCGGAGCTGGGGCCGGGCCTCGCCTGGCTCAACACCGACCGGCCGCTGCGCCTCGCGCAGGAGCTGAAGGGCCAGGTCGTGCTGCTCGACTTCTGGACGTTCTGCTGCATCAACTGCATCCACATCCTGCCCGACCTCGAGCACCTCGAGCGGACCTTCGCCGGGCGGCCGTTCGTGGTGATCGGCGTGCACTCGGCCAAGTTCGACGCCGAGACCGACCCGGCGGGCATCCGGGCCGCGGTGCAGCGCTACGGCATCCGGCACCCGGTGGTGGTGGACGAGGACATGCGGCTGTGGCGCGCCTACGGGGCGCGCTCGTGGCCGACGCGCGTGCTGGTGGACCCGACCGGGGCCATCGCCGCGTCGGTGGCGGGCGAGGGGCGCCGCGACGAGCTGGAGCAGGCCATCGCCGCGCTGCTCGAGCAGCACGGGCGGGCGGGCACGCTGGCGGCGGCGCCGCCGGCCCTCGTGCCCGACGCGGCGGTGCGGCCGGCCTCCGGGCTCGCCTATCCCGGCAAGGTGCTGGCCGAGACGGACGTGCCACCGGGGGAGCGGCGGCTGTTCATCGCCGACACCGGGCACCACCGCATCGTCGTGGCGTCGTGGCCCGAGGCCGGGCACGCGCGGCTCCTGCGCGTCGTCGGCACGGGCGAGCGCGGGTGCGACGACGGCCCGGCCGGGCGGGCCAGCTTCCACTCGCCACAGGGGCTGGCCATCGCGCGCGGCAGGCTCTTCGTCGCCGACACGGAGAACCACCTGATCCGCGCCGTGGACCTCGCCACCTGGGAGGTCACGACCTGGGCCGGCACGGGCGAGATGACCAACGACCGCACCGGCGGCGGGCGCGGCACGAAGCAGGGCATCAACTCGCCGTGGGACCTGGCGGTGCACGGCAGCCGGCTGCTCGTGGCCATGGCCGGCACGCACCAGGTCTGGCGCTTCGAGCTGGGCAACGCGCTGGGGCGCGCCTACGCCGGCACCGGGCGCGAGGACCTGCAGGACGGCCCGGCCGAGGAGGCGGCGCTGGCGCAGCCCTCGGGGATCGCCGTGGCCGGCGACCGGCTGTGGATCGCCGACAGCGAGGTGAGCGCGGTGCGCGGCCTCGACCTGGTGGACGAGCGAGTCTTCACGGTGATCGGCGAGGGGCTCTTCGACTTCGGCGACGAGGACGGGGCGTATCCCTCGGCGCGGCTGCAGCACCCGCTGGGTGTGGCGGCGTGGCAGGGCAAGGTGCTGGTAGCCGACTCCTACAACCACAAGGTCAAGGTGGTGGAGCCGGGCTCGCGCACCGTGACGACGCTGTTCGGCGACGGCCGCCCCGGGGCCGACGACGGCCGCGGCGGCCTGCGCCTCTTCGAGCCGGGCGGCCTCGACGTGGCCGGCGACGAACTGCTGGTCGCCGACACGAACAACCACCGCGTGGTCTGGGCGGACCTCGGCGCCGGGACGTGGCGCGAGCTGGCCATCGCCGGGCTCGAGCCGCCGGCGGCGCCCGGGGCGGACGCCGCCGCGCCCGTCGAGGCGCTGCCTCCGGTCACGCTGCGCGCGGGCGGCGTCACGG
>CAZSQE010000224.1:0-4457 GCA_964608905.1 uncultured bacterium
GAGACGCACGGCCTCATGCTCTACGAGGAGGACGTGATGCGGGTGGCGGCGGCGCTCACCGGGATCTCGCTGGCCGACGGCGACGACCTGCGCCGCGCCATCGGCGCCGCGCGCGGCGAGGCGGAGTTCCGCGCGCTGGAGCGCGGCTTCGTCGAGCGGGCGGCGCGCCGCGGGGTGACGGCGGAGACGGCGCGCGCGGTGTGGGGCGACCTGGCGCGCTTCGCCGCCTACGCGTTCTGCAAGGCGCACGCCGCGGGCTACGGCGCGCTGGGCTGGCGCAGCGCGTACTACCGCGCGCACTTCCCCGCGGCGTGGGCGGTGGGCGTCCTGAACCACCACGCCGGGATGTACGCGACCTGGGTCCACGTCGAGGACCTGCGCCGGGCCGGGGTGCGGTTCCTCCCGCCGAGCGTGGACCGCTCCGCGTGGGACACGACGCTGGAGGACCACTCCGTCCGCGTCGGGCTGGGCCGGGTGTTCGGCCTGACGCGCGCCGCCGGCGAGCGCCTCGTCGCCGGGCGCGCCGCGCGGCCCTTCCGCGACCTCGCCGACCTCGTCGAGCGCGCGCGGCCCGCGCTGCCGGAGCTCGAGGCGCTCGTGCTCGCCGGCGCGCTCGACGGGGCCGGCCGCACCCGGCCTTCGCTCCTGCTCGAGGCGCGCGTCAGCGCCCTGCGGGCCGAGCGCGCGCCCGGTCCCCGCGGCCGCGCCCTCGCCCTCGTCGGGCCCGACGGCGCCGACCTCGCCCCGCCGCCCGTCGCCCCGGTGGCCACGCCCGACCTGCCCGAGTTCGACACGGCCGAACGCGTGCGGGGCGAGTGGCGCACGACCGGGCTCTGGTTCAGCGGCCATCCGCTCGACGGCCTGGCCGACCCGGCCGACCCCGGCCTCGTGCCCGCCGACCGCCTCGGGCGCCACGCGGGCCGGCGCGTCGCCGTCGCCGGCCTCTCGTGCGCGCGCCGCCGGGTGGAGACCCGCACCGGCGAGAGCATGCTCTTCCTCACGCTCGCCGACCGCGCCGGCCTCGTCGAGTGCGTCCTGCCGCCCGCCGTCTACCGCGCGCACGCCGCCGCCTCGCGCGCGACGGCGCTGCGGGTCGAGGGCCGCGTCGAGGTGACGCTCGACGCCGTCACGCTGCACGCCGAGCGCCTGGTCACGCTCGGCTGAACGCCGGGGCGGCGTTGCGGACTGCACGGCCGAGTCCGCCGTCGCGACGACGTGGGCGGGCGCGCACGATTTCCCCTTGACGGATGCGCGGCGCGGAACCACTCTTACCAGTGACGCCACGGCGCAGTCCGGCCGCGGCGTGAATCCGCCCCGCGCATGAAGCGGGGTTCGGCCGACTCGGCTCCCCTTTGCGGGAACCACGGCCGGTTTGCAGACGACGCCGGTTGAGCGCCACCCCGGGACGCGGAGTGAACCGAGAGTCCCCGAGCGACGAGCGGCCGGCGTCGTGTATTTCCGGGCGGGGCGCCACGCTACAGCCCCAACTCCTCCCGGACGCCCCGCAGCGCCTCGAGCGTCGTGGCGATGTGCGCGTCGAGGTCCACGCCCAGCTCGGCGGCGCCGGCGACGATGTCCTCGCGGCTCACGTTACGGGCGAAGTCCGCGCGCTTCATCTTCTTGCGCACGCTCTTCACCTCGAGCCCGGCGAGCGACTTGTCCGGCGTCATCAGCGCGCAGGCCACGAGGAAGCCGCACAGCTCGTCCACGGCGTAGAGCACTTTCGCCATCGGCGTCTCGCGCGGCACGCCGGTGTGCGGCGCGTGCCCGAGCACCGCCTGGCAGACGTCCTCCGGCCAGCCCTGCTCGCGCAGGAACGCCACGCCCGCGGCCGGGTGCCGCTCGGCGTCGGGGTGGCGCTCCCAGTCGAAGTCGTGCACCAGCCCGGCCAGCGCCCAGCGCTCCTCGTCGCCGCCCAGCAGGCGCGCGTGGTGACGCATCGCGGCCTCCACGGCCAAGCAGTGCTTGCGCAGGTTGGGGTTCTGGACCCACTCGTGCACCAGCGCGAGCGCCCGCTCGCGCGTCGGCAGTCCGGCTTCGCTCACGGCATCGTCCTTTCGCGGATCGGGCGGCGCCTCGCGCCGCCCGCACGGGGGCCCGGGACGCGGGCGCTCAGCGCCGGTCGAAGAACGCCCGGGCCTTCTCGATGTAGCCGCGCCACTTCTCGGGCACCCCGCTCTCGGGGTAGATCGCCTGCACCGGGCAGGCCGCCTCGCAGGCCTGGCAGTCGATGCACTCGTCGGGGTGGATGAAGAACTGGTCCTCGCCCTCGACGATGCAGTCCACCGGGCAGACCTCGACGCAGGAGCGGTCCTTCACGCCGATGCAGGGTTCGGTGATGACGAACGGCATGGCCCCAGCCTACCGGCGCGCGCGCGCCTGCGCCACGCGCAGCGCCTCGATCTCGCCCTGCCGCGCGTAGTCGATGGCCTCGCCGAGGATGCGGGCGGCCTCCTGCGGCGCGTGGAAGCCCATCGAGTTCTCGGCGTTCACGAAGTCGGCGCGGAACTGCGCCCGGCGCTGCAGCTTCAGCGCGGCCGCCAGCCCGGCGCTGTCGGCCCCCGCCGCCTTCGCGGCCTTCACCGCGTCGAACAGGCCCACCAGCGCGTCCTCGGCGCGCGACAGCAGCGCGGCGTTGCGGTCCTGGATCGCCTGGGCGCGCGCCTTCATCTCCTCCGCCGGGAACGAGTGGCAGACGAGGCAGGCGCGGTCCACGTTGAGCAGCGGGCTGCGCACGTGGTGGTCGCTGATCTTGATCGCCCCCTGCCGCATGTAGGGCATGTGGCAGTCGGCGCAGGCCACGCCGCTGCGCGCGTGCACCCCCTGGCTCCACATCTCGAACTCGGGGTGCTGCGCCTTGAGCACGCCGGCCCCGGTCTCGGCGTGGACCCAGTCGCTGAACTGGAGGCTGTCGTAGTAGGCCTCCTGCTCCTCGACCTTGAGGCCGCGCGCCCAGGGGTAGGTGACGACCCGGTCGGGCTTGCGGAAGTAGTACTCGACGTGGCACTGCCCGCAGACGTACGAGCGCATCTCCTGCCGGGTCGCGGACCGGTTCGGGTCGTAGTCCGCCACCCCCTTCGTCTCCATGTACTCGCGGAGGCCGACGAGGAAGGCGGGTCGCGTGATGCGCAGGGCCATGGTCGCCGGGTCGTGGCAGTCGATGCAGGCCACCGGGTGCTCGACCAGCCTGCGCGCGTCCGCCCAGTCCATGGCGCTCACTTGCTCGAAGCCCTTCATCACGTCGCCGCCGCCCGCCTCGCGGTAGGCGGGGATGACCGAGGCGTGGCAGTGCAGGCAGGAGCCCGGCTGCGGCCGCAGGCGGACCCGCGCCGTGCTGTCCTGGTCGCGCAGCGAGTAGGCGTGGCCGCGGTCCTCCGTGTACTCGAGCGCGAAGGCGTAGCCGGCGAAGATGCGCTTGAGGCGCGGGTCGGCGTCGAGCCGCGACAGGGCCTCGCTGCCGCCGTAGCGCGTGCGCTCGGTGTCCACGGTGCGGCGGTAGCCGTCGTACTGGCGGGGGAAGTTCTGCCCCCAGAGCTTCGGGTCCACCGTGTCCTCGTCGAGCTTCACCAGCTCGAAGTGCGTCTGCTGCGCCTCGACCTTCCGCTGGGCGATGTTGAGCAGCAGCATCACGACGGCGAAGGTGGCGAGGGCCGTCGCCACGATGACCGCGAGGTATCTCGCGCGCTGGGACATGGTCATCTCCTCGGTCCGTGCCCGGCGTCGGCGTGACAGCGGGCGCAGGCGATGTCGGTGGCGTGGGCCCGGGCGCCGCGGGCGGCGTCGCGGATCTCGCTCGTCAGCTCCTCGTGGCAGCTCAGGCAGCCGTGCTGGAGGCGGTCGGCGTTGCGGGGCGTGATGCGCAGCGCCTCGGGGTAGTCCTGCAGGGTGAACTTCCGCGAGTGGTTCCAGCCGTTCTCGGCCTTGGTGACCAGCTTGGGCACCAGCTCGTGCGGCACATGGCAGTCGTTGCAGACGGCCCGCGTGTGGTGCGACGACTTCTGCCAGGAGTCGAGGTACTCCCGCATCAAGTGGCAGTTGGCGCAGGCCTGCGGGTCGTTGCTGAAGTAGGAGAACCCCTCCGCGTAGCGGAAGGTGGCCGCGCCCAGCCCGAGCAGGACCCCGAGACCGACGGCCAGTGTCAGCGGCAGGTGGCGGCTCAAGCGCACTCCGTGGACGGTGTCGCGTTCCCCCGGTGCGGCGGCGCGCCGCGCCCGGCCCGAGGTCGCCTAACCTACCCGTACCCGGCCGGGCCGCCAAGCCGGCGACGACGACGGGCCCGGGCGGCGGCTTGCAACCGGACGGGCCCGGCCGCATCGTAAAGAGCCGCATTGCCCCCTCACCCCAGGCCGCAGCCAACCCGACGAGGCCCCATGAGCACGCCGATCCCCGACCTGTCCCGCCTCCGCATCCGCCGGGACGAACCCGCCCCCCGCCCGGCCCGCGGCCGGCGCCTGGTC
>CAZSQE010000225.1:0-4448 GCA_964608905.1 uncultured bacterium
GGAGGGTGGCGGAGGCCGGGCGCTGGCTGACGCGGGCGATGTCCGCGACGCCCACGGAGCAGGACGAGGCGCTCGCCGTGCTGGACGCGCTGCGCGCGCACGCGTTCCTGCTCGCGGAGGCGGGGCGTCCCGGGGAGGCCGTCGGGAGCTGGACGCTCTACCTCGACATGGCCGACGCGCGCCGCTGGGACACGGCGAGCGTGTCCGGGCTCGTCGGCGCGCTGCGGGCGACGGGTCGCGCCGTTGAGGCCGACTCGGTCCCGGCCCGGTCCCCGGCCGCGCATCCTCGCTGACGGGCGAGCCTCCAGAGCAGCCGCGGGTCGTCCGCGACGCCCGCGTCGTCCTCACCGGCCGGTCGGCGAGGGCCGTGCACCGCTACCAGATCTTCACGCGCTCGCTCTCGGGCCGCATCAGCGTGCCCGCGCCGGCGCAGCCGAAGGCCTGCTCGAACTCGGGCAGGTTCGCCAGCGGTCCCATCACGCGCCAGATGCCGGGCGAGTGCGGGTCGGTGTTGATGCGGCGCAGCTGCTCGGCCGGGCGCACCAGCTGCCGCCACAGCCGCGCGTAGGAGAGGAAGAAGCGCTGCTCGGGCGTGAACCCGTCGATCGTGGACCGGGGCTTCCCGGCCAGCGCCTTCTGCAGCGCCGAGTAGCTCATCGCCAGCCCGCCCAGGTCGGAGACGTTCTCGCCGGTGGTGAGCTTCCCGTTCACGTGCACGGTGTCGAGCACGGTGTAGGCGTCGAACTGCGCGACGATGCGGTCCACCTGCTCCTGGTAGCGGCGCGCGTCCTCGGCCGTCCACCAGTCGGTCAGGTTGCCGTCGGCGTCGTACTGGCGGCCGCTGTCGTCGAAGCCGTGCGTCATCTCGTGGCCGATGACCACGCCGATGGCGCCGTAGTTGAGGGCGTCGTCGGCGTCGGGGTCGAAGAACGGCGGCTGCAGGATGCCGGCGGGGAAGAGGATGTCGTTGAGCGAGGGGCTGTAGCGCGCGTTCACCGTGGGCGGCGTCATGCTGAACTCGGTCCGGTCCACCGGCTTGCCGATCCTGCCCAGCCGCCGGGCGCGCTCGAAGCGGTTCGTGCGCGCCAGGTTCGCGAACCAGGAGTCGTCCCCGAGGCGCAGCGCCGAGTAGTCGCGCCACCGGTCGGGCCAGCCGATCTTCACGCCCATGGCGTCGAGCTTGGCCAGCGCCTTCGCCTTGGTGGCGTCGCTCATCCAGTCGAGTCCCGTGATGTGATCGCGGAAGGCGGCCTTCAGGTTCTTCACCAGCTCGAGCACGCGGTCCTTGGTCGCGGGGGTGAAGTAGGCCGCCACGTACTCCCGGCCCAGCGCCTCGCCGAGCGCGCGGTCGGTGGACTCGAGGGCCCGGCGCCAGCGCGGCTGCATCTGCTTCGCGCCGCTCAGCACCTGCGCGAAGCGGAAGTCCTCCCGCACGAACGGCGACGACAGCGCCGGCATGGCCGCGCGCACGACGTGCCAGCGCAGGTAGGTCTGCCAGTCGGCCAGCGGCACGGCGGCGAGCGTGCTGTCGAGCGCGGCGAAGAAGCCGGGCTGGCGCACGTTGACCTCCTGCACGCCGGCGACGCCCGCCGCCAGCAGGTACCCGTTCCAGTCGAAGCCGGGGCAGAGCCTCGGCAGCTCGGCGAGCGGCATCCTGTGGTACACGGCCTTGGGATCGCGCTGCTGCACGCGGGTCATCGAGGCGCCGGCCAGCGCCGTCTCGATGTGCAGCACGGTCCGGGCCTGGGCGGCGGCGTCGGCGGGCGCCGTGCCCAGCAGCCCCAGCGCGCGCGCGACGTGGCCGGTGAACTCCCCGCGCACGTGCCGCGAGGCCGAGTCGCTCCTGAAGTAGTAGTCGCGGTCGGGCAGCGAGAGGCCGCCCTGGCCGAACGTGCCGATGACCACGCGGCTGTCGCCCGGGTCGGCCATGCCGGTGAAGAAGAACAGCCCGCCGCCGCCGTCGGCGTGCAGCTTCGCCAGCTCCGCGCCCAGCGCCCGCTGGCTCTTCAGCGCCGCGACGCGCGCCAGCAGGGGCTGGATGGGCTCGTCGCCGATCAGGTCGACGTGGCCCGAGTCCATGGCGGAGGCGTAGAAGGCGGCGACCAGTCCGGCGTGGCCGCGCCTCGCGCCGGCGGGGCGGCGCACGAGGTCCTCGAGCAGCCGGTGCACCCGCTCGACGTTGCGGTCGCCCAGCTCCTCGAAGCCGCCGTAGCGCGAGTAGGCCGCGGGCATGGTGGTGCGGTCGAGCCAGCCGCCGTTGGCGTAGCGGTAGAAGTCCACGCACGCCGTGGCGGTGGTGTCCATGTCGGCGAACGACAGTGCCGAGGACGCCGGGCCGGCCTGGGCGGGGAACGCGACGAGGAGCAGCGCGAGCAGCGCGAGCAGCGGGAGCAGCGGGAGGGCCGCAAGGGAGCGTCGCATGACGGGTCTCCTGGGGATCGGGAGGGGCGGATCGGGACGCCGCCGCATCATAGGCGCGGACGGGCGCCGGGGCCACGGCGCCCGCCGACGCGCGGGGCGACGCGGGCGACGAGCGCTGGGGTCAGCGCGGGCGGCGGGCCGGGCGCGCGAACAGCCAGGCGCCGCCGGCGATCATCGCGCACGAGACGGCGACCGGCAGCCAGACCGGCTGGATCCACCACGGCCCCGGCGGGATCAGGAACAGCAGGTCGGGTGTCGCCAGGCTCGGCGGCCAGCGCAGCAGGGCGAAGAGCGCGAGGTAGTACACGATGTCCCAGGCGCCGAAGGCGACGAGGAAGGCGCCGAGGCGCCCGCGGAAGCTGGGCGCGGCCAGCCAGGCCACGGCGGCGAGCATGACCAGGGTCGCCGCCTCGCGGCCCTGTTCCGTGCCGACGAGCCAGGGCAGCGAGGCCAGGCGGCGCGCCAGCTCGGCCGGCGCGGGGGAAGCGGGACCGTGCGCCACGCCCAGCAGGGCGCGGATGTAGACGACCACCACCGCCTCGAGCCAGCCCATCGCCGCGGCGAAGACCACCAGCACGGCGAGGCGCCGGCCGGGGTGCGCGCTCACCGGGGCTTCGCCTTCTTCGTCGCCTGTGCTGGACCCTTCGGCGCGGCCGGCTTCGGCTTCGCGCCCGCGCCGCCCTTGCGCAGCGCCTTGCGCAGCCCGGCGTAGGGGAGGGTGTTCAGCACGTCGGCCCTCTCGAGGCCGGCGCGGCGCGCCACGAACACGCCGTAGCGCACCAGGTCGAGCGTGGCCGTGCTGTGCGCGTCGCTGTCGATGACCATGGTGGCGCCCATCGTCTTCGCCAGCCGCGCGTGCGCGTCGGAGAGGTCGAGCCGGTCGGGCTGGCTGTTGATCTCCAGCGCCACGCCCAGCTCGGCCGCGCGCGCGACGACCTGCTCCATGTCGAAGGGCGAGGCCGGGCGGGTGCCGATCATGCGCCCGGTCGGGTGCCCCAGCGCGCAGACCGCCGGGTGCTCGAGCGCCCGCAGCACCCGCGCGGTGGCCTCGGCCGGGGGCTGCGCCAGCCGCGAGTGCAGCGAGGCGACGACCCAGTCGAGCCGGTCGAGCGCGTCGTCGTCGAGGTCGAGTGCGCCGTCGCCGAGGATGTCCACCTCGATGCCGTGCAGCACCTCGATGCCCGGCACCTCGCGCCGCACGGCCTCGATCTCGCGCACCGAGCGCTCGACCCGCGCCTCGTCGAAGCCGCCGGTCATGGCCAGCGCCTTCGAGTGTTCGGTGACGGCGACGTAGGCGTAGCCGCGGTCGCGCGCCGCGCGCACCATCTCGGCGAGGGAGTGGCGCCCGTCGCTGCGCGAGGTGTGCATGTGCAGGTCGCCGCGCAGGTCCGTCTCCTCGACCAGCCGCGGCAGCCTTCCCTCGCGGGCCAGCTCGATCTCGCCCTGGGCCTCGCGCAACTCGGGCGGGATCCAGTCGAGCCCGAGCGCCCGGTAGATCTCTTGTTCAGTACGGCTTGCAACGACACCAGTACGGCTGGCGACGAAGCCGCCCGGCTTGCCGGGCGCGCCGTCCTCGCGCGACAGGCCGTACTCGTTCAGCGTCAGGCCCTGGTCGTTGGCCACGCGGCGCAGCTCGATGTTGTGCGCCTTGCTGCCGGTGAAGTAGAGCAGCGCCGCGCCGAACGACTCGGCGGGCACCAGCCGCAGGTCCACCTGCAGGCCGTCGGTGAGCCGCACCGACGACCTGGTCTCGCCCCGGGCCAGCACCTCGGCCACGCGCGGGTGCCCGGCGAAGGCCGACATCACGCGCTCGGCGTCGCCCCCGGTGGCGAGCAGGTCGAGGTCGCCCACCGTGTCGCGGCGCCGCCGGAACGAGCCGGCCAGCTCGACGCGCTTCACCCCGGGCACGCCGCGCAGCGACTCCGCCAACTCGTGCGCCACGGCCCACGCCTGCGCCAGCAGCACGCGGCCCGAGGACTGCCCGGCGACCTCGAGCGCGCGCAGGACGTTCTGCTCGGTCTTCTCGC
>CAZSQE010000226.1:0-4440 GCA_964608905.1 uncultured bacterium
CCCGCCTTCAGCGGGTGCCCCGGCGGGCGCCCGGCGGCGGCGGCCGCCGCCGCGGCACGGGCCCGCTCCTCGCGGGCGCGCGTGACCTCGTGCTCGTGCTGGCGGTGCAGCTCCTCCTTGACCGCGGTCTTCTCCTTGCCGACCTCGGACCGCACCCGCTCGACGGCCTCGGGCAGGAACGTGCTCATGTGGTTCTTCACCTCGATGCCGAGGCGCTTGACGACGAGCAGCAGCGCCTCGCTCGACATGCCGAGGTCCTTGGCGACCTCGTAGACGCGCAGCTTCTTCGGTCCCTGGCTAGTCGACACGGTCGCCTCCCGGGTTCGGGGTCGCCGGGTCGTCGCCCGCGGGAGGACCCGCCTCCGGCGCGTCCTCCGGCACGGTCCCGGGCTCGGATGTCTCCGGAGCCAACTCCGATGGGTGCCCCACCGGGGGCGGGGCCTCCACCTCCGGCGTGTGCTCCACCTCCGGCGTGTGCTCCACCTCCGGCGTGTGCCCCACCGGGGGCGCGGCCTCCATCTCCGGCGTGAACTCCAGCTCGGCCGACGCGCCGCCGGGCGGCACCGGCGGATGCTCGGCCAGGTACTCGCGGGCCGCGGCCAGCAGCTTCTCGGCCGTCTTCTCGCCGATGCCCGGGATCTCGGTCAGCTTCTCGAGCGGGCAGCGCTCCAGCTCCTGCACGGTCTCGATGCCGGCGGAGATGAGCTTCTGCGTCGTCGCCTCGCCGAGGGACAGCTTCTCGACCTCGACCCGGCCCGCCCGCTCCACGTCCTGGCGCTTCTTCTCCTCGCTCTTGGCCACGAGGTCGATCTTCCACCCGGTGAGCCGCGCCGCCAGCCGCGCGTTCTGGCCGCCCTTGCCGATGGCCAGCGAGAGCTGGTCGTCGGCGACGATCACCACCATGCGCTTCTCGGCCTCGACCACCCGCACGTCCATGACCCGCGCCGGCGAGAGGGCGCGGGAGACGAACACCGTCGGGTCCTGCGACCACGGCACGATGTCGATGCGCTCGCCGCCCAGCTCGCGCACGATGCTCTGCACGCGCGAGCCCTTGAGGCCCACGCACGAGCCGACCGCGTCCACCCGCGGGTCGGTCGAGTAGACCGAGATCTTCGAGCGCGCCCCGGCCTCGCGCGCCACCGCCTTGATCTCGACGATGGCGTCGGCGATCTCCGGGACCTCGGCCTCGAACAGCCGGCGCAGGAAGTCCGGGTGGGTGCGCGAGAGGATGACCTGCGGGCCCTTGGCCGAGCGGTCCACGTTGATGACCACGGCGCGCACGTAGTCGTTCTGGCGGTGGTAGGAGCGCGGAATCTGCTCGCGCGCCGGCAGGAAACCCTCGGAGTGGTCGAGCTTGACGATGACGTTGCCGCGGTCCACCTGCTGGACCACGCCGCGCACCAGCACCCCGATCTTGTCCGAGTACTCCTTGAAGACGCGCT
This sequence comes from uncultured bacterium, assembly GCA_964608905.1. Lineage (GTDB taxonomy): Bacteria > Eisenbacteria > RBG-16-71-46 > RBG-16-71-46 > RBG-16-71-46 > JANXPZ01. Next base: position 1,443 of record CAZSQE010000226.1, read on the forward strand.
CGCGCTCGGCCTCGCGCACCCGCTGGATGAGCACCTGCTTGGCCGTCTGGATGGCGTTGCGGCCGAACTCCTCGACCCGCAGCGGGAACACGAGCACGTCGCCGACCTTGGCCGAGCGGCCCTGCGGGAACACGCGGGCCTCCTCGATGGTGAGCTGCAGCGACGCGTCCTCCACCACCTCGACCACGGTCTTGCGCAGCGCCACCGACAGCGCCCCGCTCTCGTTCGAGAACTTGACCACGACGTCGGCGGTGGCGCCGTACTTGCGGCGCACCGCGCTGGCCAGCCCGACCTCGAGCGTCTCGATGAGCATGGCCCGATCCACGCTCTTCTCGCGCGTGATCTGGCTCAACGCGTCCAGGATTTCGTGGTTCATCGAGACCCCCCGTGCTCACGCCGGCCCGCCGACCCGGGCGCGGACGCGCCCTTGCCGCGCGCGCTCCGCACCTCCTCCCACGGATCCACGGCCAGCCGGACCGACTTCACCTCCGACCAGTCGAACCAGTGCTCCGAGCCGTCCTCGGTCCGGACCCCGCAGGTCGTCCCCGCGGGCCCCAGCAGCGTCCCGTCGTAGCGCCGGCGCCCGTCGCGGGGCGCCACGCTGACGAGGGCCACGCGGCGGCCGGCGAAGCGCGCCACCGCTGGCAGGCTCGTGAGCGGGCGGTCCATGCCCGGCGAGCTGACTTCGAGCCGGTAGCTGCCCGCCACCGTCTGGTTCATGTCGAGGCGGTCGGCCAGCGCGCGGCTGAAGGAGGTGCAGTCCCCCACGTTCAGCCCGCCCGGCTTGTCCAGCAGCACGCGCACGACGCGCAGCCGGCCCTGGGCGACCAGTTCGACATCCACCAGCTCGAAGCCCGTCTCGTCGGCCAACGGCAGGGCCAGTTTGCGGACTTCCTCTCGGACTTCCAACTTCGCTCCTGACAAGGACAAAAAACGGAGTGGTCGCACCGCCCCACTCCTTGGGCGCACCATAACCGAGCGCCGGGCAATCGGCAAGTGCGCATTCGCCTCCGCCGGGCCCGTCCGGGGGGTGGTCCCGGCCGGCGTCGGCGCCCGCCGGCGGGCGCCGGACGAGCCCAAGCCGAGTCGCGCCAGCGGCTTGGGCGGGACCGCCGCGGGCGGGCTGCGCTCAGCGGGCCGGGCGGGCCAGCGGCGAGTGGTAGACGAGCCAGGCCGCCACGCGGGCGACCTCGGCCAGGCTCGCCGCCGACGTCTGGTCCGGCAGGTCGCGGTGGGTGTGCCAGGCGGGGTAGTCGAAGTCGATGATGGCCACCGCCGGGACGCCGGCCTCGAGCAGGGGCACGTGGTCGTCGGTGATGACGTGGCGCGGCTCGGGGTGGAACGAGCGGGCCCCCGTCGCCCGGGCGGCCTCCAGCACCAGCGCCACCAGGTTGGCCGCCCGCTCCGCCGACTGCACCTCCGGGTGGATGCGCAGGTCGCGGTCCCCCACCATGTCGAAGAGGAACGCCGCGCGCGGCTTCGCCTGCCCGGCGAGGCGGGCGGCATAGTGGCGGGAGCCGAGGCAGAACCCGCCCGGGTCGCCCGGCGCGCCCTGGTCCTCGCCGTCGAAGAAGACCAGGTCCACCACGACCCGGGGCGTCCGGCGGCTCATCAGCTCGGCGACCTCGAGCAGCACCGCCACGCCGGAGGCGCCGTCGTTGGCGCCCGGCACCGGCTGGCGGGCGAGCACGGGGTCGGGGTCCTCGTCCGCCCACTCCCGGCTGTCCCAGTGCGCGCACAGCACGAGGTCGGCCGCGGCGGCTCCCGCCCGCCGCGCCTCCGGGCCGAAGCGGGCGACCAGGTTGGTGAGCGCGAGCGGCCGCCCCAGGGTCGTGTCGGTGAACGCCTGGCGCTCGACCCGGCCGCCGAGGCGCGTCAACTCGGCCTCCATCCAGTCGAGGATGCGCGCGTGGGCCTCGGTGCCGGGCACGCGCGGGCCGGCCGCGACCTGGTGGACGACGCGCGCCTGGGCGCGCTCGCCGTCCACCGGCAGGTCGAGCCGGCCGGCGCAGGCCGCCGGGGCCGCCAGCGCGGCCGCGAGCACGAGGAGCCGGAGCAGGCGGGCCATGGCGTCAGAAGGTGAACTGCGCACGCAGCTCGAGGCGCACGTTGCGGGTCTTGATCTTGGTCACGCGGTTGCTGCTCTGTCCGTAGCCGAGCGTGACGTTGCCGGTCACGTTGCTGCTGAACGAGTAGGAGCCGGTGCCGTTCAGCGACAGCCGGTCGTCCTCGGTGGGGTACTTGGTGCTGAGCGGGCGGTCGCGGCTGGCGTCGGCGTACGAGATGGTCTCACCCTTGTGGAACTCGTACTGGCCGGTGAGGCCCAGGCTCACGGTGGTGGACATCGTCTTGGCCTTGCCCATCACGGTGACCTTCTGCCCCTTGCTGTAGGAGCGGCTGAGGCTGAAGTTGCTGGTCGTCATCCGGTCCGTGGTGACCGAGTGGCCGGAGAGCAGGTTCTCGGTCTCGGTGACGCGGCGCTCGATCTTGAACTCCACGCGGGTGCCGCCCTTCAGGCTGCCGCTCAGCCCGATCAACGGCCGCCAGTTGCTGGTCACGGAGCGGCCGGTGGGCGAGCGGCGGCTGTTGGCGTACTCGGTCACCGTCGAGCGGCTGAAGGCGGTGCGCAGCTGCGGGCTGGTGAAGAGGCGGTTGAGCCGCAGCACGCTGGTGACCCGGCCGTACTCCACGTCGAAGTCGGGGAAGCGCACGGTGCGCGACTGGGTGCGCACGGCGTTCGACTCGACCACCCGCTCGGTCAGCTCGAAGCGGGAGTTGGCCGAGCTGCCGAGCGGCAGCCGCACCCGCGACTTGGCCGAGGAGTGCCAGCTGGTCGAGAGGTTCGCGCTGTTGCCGTACTCCGGCCGCGTGCGCGTGGTGTCGAGCCGGCTCGAGAAGCCGAACAGGTAGGCGAAGCTTGGCGTGCCACTGAGCCGCGTGTAGGCGCTCGTCCGGCTGATGCCGGTGCTGGTGGTGACGTTGCCGATGGCCCCGGCCA
>CAZSQE010000227.1:0-4439 GCA_964608905.1 uncultured bacterium
CCGCGGGGCGCCGCCCACGGCGCACGCCCCGGCGGGCGGCGCCGCCGCGCACGGCGCCGCGGCCGGCGGGGAGCACGCCGCACCGCCCGGGCCGAAGCGCTTCGACACCCTGCTGGGCGTGCTGGTCAAGGCCAATCCCGACCGCTCGTGGGCCCACGTCGTGCACCAGTTCGAGCCGGTCATCTTCTCGCTGCTGGTGGCGCTGCTGCTCGTGCTGCTGGTGGGGATGGCGATGCGCCGGCCGCGGCTGCTGCCCGGGCGCGCGCAGAACCTGGTCGAGACCGTCGTCGAGAAGGTCTACCAGCAGATCGTGGACATCCTCGGGCCGCGCTACGGGGCGCGCTACACGCCCTTCCTCGGCAGCCTGTTCGTCTACATCCTGGCCATGAACCTGTTCGGCATCGTGCCGCTCATGGAGTCGCCGACCTCGAACCTGAGCGTCACCTTCGCGCTGGCCCTCACCGTCTTCGTGTACGTGCAGTACACGGCGGTCCGCGAACTGGGCTTCCTCGGCTGGCTGGGGCACATCGCCGGCAGCCCGCGCTCGGTGGTCGAGTGGGCGCTGGTGCCGCTGACCTTCCCGATCCACGTCATCGGCGAACTGGCCAAGCCGGTGTCGCTCGCCTGCCGGCTCTTCGGCAACATCTTCGGCGAGGACATGCTGCTCGTGGGCTTCGCCTCGCTCGGCATCGGCCTGATGGGCGTGCTCCACCTCGGCTGGCTGCCGTTCGGCCTGCCGCTCCACTTCGTCTTCCTGTTCCTCGCCCTGCTCACCAGCGTGGTGCAGGCGCTGGTCTTCAGCATGCTGAGCACCGTCTACTTCCTCCTCATGCTGCCGCACGAGCACGACGCGGCGCGCGGGGAGGCGGCGCAGCACCCCGTCCCCTGAACCCGGAGAAGGAGGATCCATGGACGTCCAATCGGCACTCGCGATCGCACTCCCGCTCGGCGTCGGCATCGCCGCCATCGGTTCGGGCATCAGCCTCGGCATGATCGGGAACGCCGCCCTGCAGGCGATGGGCCGCCAGCCCGAGGCGATCGCCAAGCTGCAGGTCGCGATGATCATCATCGGCGCCTTCGCCGAGGCGCTGACCATCTACGCGTTCGTGACCGTGTTCCTGCTCCAGGGCAAGATCTGACGTCCGCGTCGCCCATCCCCGGGGAGTCCGCATGAGCGGCTTGATCGACATCCGCCTCGTCCTCACCCAGATCCTGGGCTTCCTCGTCCTCGTCTGGATCCTGGGCCGCTACGCCTGGGGGCCGGTCGTGGCCCAGCTCGAGGCCCGCCGCAGCCGCATCGCGGCGGAGTTCGACGACGCGGCCCGGCGCCAGCGGGAGGCCGACGGGCTGAAGGCGAAGTACGAGCAGGAGCTCAGGGGCATCGAGAGCCAGGCCCGCCAGCGCATGCTCGAGGCGGTGGCCGAGGGCCAGCGCGTGGCGGCCGAGATCAAGGCCCAGGCCCAGGCCGACGCCACGGCGCGCATCGTCCGCGCCGACGAGGAGATCGTCCACGACCAGGAGAAGGCGCGCGAGCTGCTCAAGCGGCAGGTGGCGCAGCTCTCGATCCGCACCGCGGAGAAGATCCTGCGCGCCCGGCTCGACGACGCGGGCCAGCGCGCGCTGGTCGAGCGGTTCATCGACGAGGTGGACGGGCGCGCATGAGCCACGACGACCGGGTGGCCGAGCGCTACGCGCGCGCGCTGTTCCTGATCGCGGAGCGGCGCGGCATGGTCCCCGAGGCGCTCGACGAGCTGCAGGGGCTGCTGGGCCTCGTGCACGCCGACCCGCGCATCGGCCCCTACTTCCGCTCGCCGCTGGTGCCGCTGGCGCGCAAGCGCGCCCTGCTGCGCGGCGAGCTGGCGAAGGGCCCCTTCTTGCCGGTCGCCAGCCTGGTGGACCTGCTGTTGCGCAAGAAGCGCCTCGGGCTGTTCCCGGTCGTGGTGGACGAGTTCGAGCAGCGCGTCCGCCGCTGGCGGGGCCTGCAGGCGGCGGAGGCGGTGAGCGCCGTGCCGCTCACCGCGGACCAACTGCAGCGGCTGCGCGCGCGGCTCGAGCAGGTGACCGGCCTCACCCTCGAGTTCGAGACGCGCGTGGACCCGGAGCTCATCGGCGGCCTGTACGTGCGCATCGGCGATCACGTCATCGACCACTCGGTGAAGGGCCTGCTCGGCTCGTTGCGGGACCGGCTCCTCGAGACGAGCCTGCAGACCCGTCCCACCTGACACCCACCCGGGGTTCGCACCCATGTCCTTCCGACCCGAAGAAGTGAGCGCCGTGCTGGCGCAGGAACTCGAACGCTACGAGGCCACGATCGAGACCCGCAGCGTGGGCACCGTGCTCTCGGTCGGCGACGGCATCGCGCGGCTGTGGGGCCTCGATGACGCCATGGCCGGCGAGCTGCTGCGCTTCGCCGGCGATGCCACCGGGCTGGTGCTCAACCTCGAGGAGGACAACGTCGGCGCGGTGCTGCTCGGCTCCGACGAGAACATCAAGGAGGGCGACCGCGTCGAGTGCACCGGGCGCATCGCCTCGGTGCCCGTCGGCCCCGCCCTCGTCGGGCGCGTGGTCAACGCGCTGGGCCATCCCGTGGACGGCAAGGGCCCGATCGCCACCGAGCGCACCCGCCACCTCGAGTGGAACGCGCCCAGCGTCATCGAGCGGCAGCCGGTGAAGGAGCCGCTGCAGACCGGCATCAAGGCCATCGACTCGATGATCCCGATCGGGCGGGGCCAGCGCGAGCTGGTCATCGGCGACCGCCAGACCGGCAAGACCGCCATCATCCTGGACACCATCCTGAACCAGAAGGGCCAGGACATGGCCTGCATCTACGTCGCCATCGGCCAGAAGGAGTCCACGGTGGCGAGCGTGGTCGCCATGCTCGAGAAGCACGGCGCCATGGAGTACACGACGGTGGTGACGGCCTCCGCCTCGGAGCCGGCGCCGCTGCAGTACCTGGCGCCCTACGCCGGCGTGGCGATGGGCGAGGAGTACCTCTACCGCGGCAAGCACGCCCTGGTCATCTACGACGACCTCTCGAAGCATGCGCAGGCCTACCGGCAGCTGGCGCTGCTGCTGCGCCGCCCGCCCGGCCGCGAGGCCTACCCGGGCGACGTCTTCTACCTGCACTCGCGCCTGCTCGAGCGCGCCGCCAAGCTCTCGGACGAGAAGGGCGGCGGCTCGCTCACCGCGCTGCCGTTCATCGAGACCCAGCTCGGCGACGTGGCCGCCTACATCCCGACCAACGTCATCTCGATCACCGACGGGCAGATCTACCTCGAGCCCGACCTGTTCTACGCCGGCGTGCGGCCCGCCGTGAACGTCGGCATCTCGGTCTCCCGCGTCGGCGGCAACGCCCAGATCAAGGCGATGCGCCGGGTGGCGGGGCGGCTGCGCCTCGACCTGGCGTCCTACCGCTCGCTGCAGGCGTTCGCGCAGTTCGGCTCGGACCTCGACAAGTCCACGCGCGACCAGCTCACCCGCGGCGAGCGCATGGTCGAGCTGCTCAAGCAGGAGCAGTACGTGCCCATGCCCATCGAGCAGCAGGTCGTCTCGATCTTCACCGGCGTGAACGGCTACCTCGACGACCTGCCGGTGGCGGCGGTGCGGCGCTTCGAGCGGGAGTTCCTCGGGTTCGTCGAGCAGGAGTTCCCCGAGGTCCCGCACGACATCCGCACCAGCAAGGACCTCTCGGACGCGAATCAGAAACGGCTGCACGAGGCGGCGAAGAAGTTCAAGGCGACCTTCCAGGCGTAGGAGTCATGACTTCCCTCAAGGTCCTCCGGCGGCGCATCCGCTCGGTCACCAGCACGCAGCAGATCACCAAGGCCATGGAGATGGTGGCCGCGGCCAAGCTGCGGCGTGCCCAGGCGCGGGCCCAGTCGACCCGGCCGTACGCCGTGCGGCTCACCGGCATGCTCGAACGGGTGGTGGCGGTGGCGCGCGAGCGCGAGCTGGCCGATCCGGTGCTCGGCGCCGGTCCGGCGGCCGGCGGTGGGGCCGGCGTGACGCTGCTGGTCGTGGTGACCTCGGACCGCGGGCTGTGCGGCGGCTTCAACACCACCCTGTTCCGCGCCGTCGAGGAGCGCCTGCGCGGCGCCGCGCCCGGCTCGCTGCGGCTGGTGGTCGTCGGCCGCAAGGGCCGCGACTACGCGGCGTCCCGCGGCTGGCCGGTGGACGCCGTCTTCCCCGACGTCGGCCCCGACGCCAACGTGGCCTTCGCGCGGCGCGTGACCGCCGAGGTGATGGGGCGCTTTCGGGGCACCCACGCGGGGGGCACCCACGCGGGGGGCACCCACGCGGAGGGCACCCACGCGGGGGGCACCCACGCGGGGGGTACCCACGCGGAGCGCGGGTCCGGGTCCGGGTCCGGGTCCGGGTCCGGGTCCGGGTCCGGGTCCGGGTCGGGCGAGGTGGCCCGCGTCGCGCTGCTCTACACGCAC
>CAZSQE010000228.1:0-2982 GCA_964608905.1 uncultured bacterium
TGGGGGAGGTGTCGGGCGCGCCCCTGGTCGTCCCCTGGTAGACGGGCCGGACCGGCGGATTCCCTAGCGATTCCGGTAGCTTGGGCCAGCCGGTCGAATGTGTCGGCCGCTACACGGCGCTTGGAAGCCCGGGGAGCAGCGGTGCGTAGGCCGCTACACGCCCGGCCCAATGGCTCAGCATTGCCCGCAGAACCTACGCGTTCGGGGTGGTTTGGCTCAGCGCTTGCTCTGAGGGGGGGGCACGCCGCGGCCAAGCCCCCGCGGCGCCGAGGAACGATGACCCAGACGCTGACCACCGCCCGCGACCTCGCCGCCGCTACCGCGGCCACCTCCTACACCCGCTCGGACCTCCCCTGGGCCGGCGCTTACGGGCAAGCCAAGCGGCTCGCCCGGGAGGCGGGGATCCCCGTCCCCGACGGCTTCCCCACCAAGCCGAAGGCGGCCGCCCTGTGCGCGGCCATCGAGGCCCACCTCGCCCAGGCGGGAAGGGCCCCCGCGCCCTCCGCCGCCCTGACGCCCATCGTTGAGCCGACCGTCATCGAGACGAGCGGTGTCTCCATCGACGAGCGGGCCGCCGCCGCCGTCCCTCCGGTCCCGCAGGGGTTCGTCGCGAGCGATCGCGATGCGGCGGTCGCGGCCGCCGGCGTCCGCCTCGCCCAGGTGTTGCGCGATGGGATGCGGAAGACCGGGCCCGTCATCGACCGCCTGCTCTCCTCGACCCCTCAGGATGCGCTGGTCCCCGCGTCCGCCGCCCGCTTCGAGCTCGGCGAGCACGTTCCCGCGCTCTTCGCTCGAGACCAGCAGTTCGGCGGCCCCCTGCACGGACACGCGTTCGGGCAGCTCTCCTCGCGCGTCGGGCTCCCGACCGCCTACGCGCAGAAGCTCGCCGGGGGCGAGCCGTGGGAGCGGGACCTCCTCTCCCATGCGATGGGGGAGCACCTCTCCCACTCCGAGGACCGGTTCCTGGTGCGCGCGGTCGACGGGACCGTGCGGGGGATCCTGTCGGACAGCTACCGCCGACTCGACTCGCGGCCGCTGCTCGAGGCCTTCGTGACCGCCTGCAAAGACGTCGGCGCCCAGCCGTTCGAGGGCGTCGCCAGCGACATCCGCGCCAGCGTCCGCGTCATCGTCCCGCGCATCTACGAGCCGGTTCCAGGTGAGGCGATGGTGTTCGGGCTCGCGTGGAACAACAGCGACTTCGGAGCTGGGGCGTTCGGGATCTCCGCGTTCGTCCTGCGTCTCATCTGCCTCAACGGCATGGTGGGCGCGAGCGAGATCAAGAAGATCCATCTAGGATCTCGCCTGCAAGATCTCTCGCTCTCCCAGGCGACCTATGACCTCGACACCAGGACGCTGGCGAGCGCGACCAGCGACATCGTGCGCGGCGTCCTGACCGAGGGGGCGATCGAGAACCGACTGGACCTGGTGCGCCGCGCGCACTCTCAAGAGACCGACTGGGCGAAGGCGGTCCGCCGGGTCTCCTCGACGCTCAGCAAGTCCGAGCAGTCGAAGGTCCGCGAGGCCTTCGAGGGCAACGACACCGTGATGCTTCCGCCCGGCCAGACCCTGTGGCGGTTTTCCAACGCGCTGTCGTGGGTCGCCAACTCGACCGAGAACCCCGACCGCAAGCTCGAACTGCAGGGGCTCGCCGGCGCCGTCGTCGCCTGACGGACGGCGCCTGTCTCCGCCGCCGACCTCCCGCGGGTCGGCGGCGGTGGCGAGTCGCTGTCCGCCCACCCGCAACCCCCTCTCCCTGAAAGGTCCCTCCCCATGCTGCGCACCTACCCTCTCCCGGTCTCTTCCTCCGTCGCTGCCGTCGCCCACCTGGCCGCCGAGCTCGCGGCCCCCAGGTGGTGCCGCTCCGAGCCGTGGGCAGGCGCCTACGGGCGCATGGTGCGCGAGGCGCGCCAGCTCGAGCTCGACCCGCCAACGGGCGGCCCCAGCAAGGCGAAGGCGGCCGACTTCGCGGCCCGCCTGGGTGGTGGATCCCCGCCGTCGTTCCCTCCCCCGGTGGCCGCGGCCCCTACGGGCCCCGCTGCGGACGCAGGGGCGCCCGTCCCGACCGACCCTCCCGAGCCCACCGGATGGGCCGCTACGGGCTCGCCGGCGGCCCCGGGGGAGCCGTCGCCGGCGGACGAGCCGTCCGCCACCATCCCGGCGCCCCCGCCGGCCGAGGTCGAGGCTCCCGACCTCGCCGCCGCCCTCACCATCATCGCCCGCTTGCGCAGGGAGCTCGCCGAAGCGCGAGCCTCCTGCGCCGCGAGCAAGCCTGTCCAACCCGTAAGGGCCCTTTCTGATGAGGCGTGGTCCGCCGCACATGCTCGGCTGGTCGAGATGCGCGAGCGGTCGCTGGCGGATCTCGCTGCCGCGCAAGAGGAGCTCGTCCTCGAGCGGCATATCGTCACCAACCTTCGCGAGGAGCTCGAGCTCCTGCAAGAGAAGCGTGCGAGCGAGCGCCTTGCTGCCTCGGAGAAGGAGGAGGAGGCGCAGCGGGAGATCGAGCGCCTGCAGTCCGCCCTGACGGACGCGCTGCATGACGGCGAGTCGAAGCTCGCCGACGCCAAGCACGAGGAAGCCGAGACGGCTCGCGCCGAGCTCGTCGCCGATCTCCGCGAGGTGTTCGAGCTCGCCGCCTCCGCACACCCCACACGGTTCGCGTACCTCGCGCGCCGACTCGACCTCGAGCTTCTCCCCGTCCACCTCGCCGTCGCCTGAAACCCCGCACCCCGAAAGGGACACCCCCGATGTACCCGCACCCCTTCGTCCACATGGTCGAGATCGCCCAGGCCGCTGGGCTCCCTCGCCGCTTCGCCACCGACCTCTTCACCCACGACCTCGCGTGGATGAACGCGCACCCGCGCGTCCCCTTCGGTTGGATCCTCTACGAGGACGGCACCCACATTGCCGAGCGAGGCATCTCCCGACCGCTCGCCGATGCGATGACCGAACCCGACTGGTCGGGAGCGCGGTTCTACATCTGCG
>CAZSQE010000228.1:3082-4429 GCA_964608905.1 uncultured bacterium
GACGTCACCGCCGCGTTCGTCCGCGGCGGCAAGCTGGCAGTCGACGCCGCCCGCTCGAGCGGCGCCACCAAGGCCTACCTCGTGCGCGGCTCCCCGAGCTGCGACCGCGACCACGGCATCGCCGCGCGAATGCTGCGGGTCGTCGGCGTGAAAGTGATCCGCGTGTGACCAACCGTGACTTCCAACAACAGCTGACTGAACATCTAGGAGAACGAACCATGACCCAGACGAAAACCCCTACCCCCATCGACTACAGTGACCTCCCTGTCGGGAGGCTCGGGCCCCGCGGGAGCGGCGGTCGCGCCTCGCTGGTGATCACCCCCGCCGCCGAGCACGGGGGGACGATCGGGCTCCACATCTTCGAGGATGTGGGTGGGTGCAGTTGGCCGATGACCGTCCACCACGGCCGCGCGGTCATGGTGGGCCGCCTGGTGGGCAAGGACGGCGCGGCGGTTGAGGAGATCCTCCGCAAGCACGAGGATCTCCTCCGCGCGATCGACAGCGCCTACCGCGGCAAGCGCTGGGACGGAAACAACCACGTCGGGCAGTGGGAGCCCGGCGACGTCGAGGGCGAAACCACCGCGGACGAGCCGCAGCGCAAGCTCGAGGACGCGCTCGGCGAGGCAGCGTCCTACTGGGACGCCGCGAACTGGCTCGACGGCGACTTCTCCTCCGTGATTTGCGGCTGCTACGCGGCGCTCGCCGACGGCAAGAGCCTCCTCGACTACGCGGCCACGGAGGTCGCGACTGCTCGTGACCAAGGAGCGCTGGTCGACCTCGAGGAGGTGGCTCAGATTCTACAGGCGGCGGTCGACGCCGCCGACACCGCGGAGCGGTACGGCGTCGACCTGGACAGAGTCTGCTCCGACCGGTTCGCTGCCTTGCGGGCCGCCGGCAAGAGCGAGGCGGAGGCGGCAGAGGGGGCACGCGAGGCTCTCGACGTCGACCGCCGCTCGGCAGGGGTCGTGCGCGAGGGGCGCTTCGTCGTCCGCTGCGAATGCGGCGTGGCCGACGGCGAGCGCCATGACTGGGAGCTCGACACGTCCGAGGACGTCGTTGTCCTCGAGTGGATGCCGCCACAGCACCGCGAGTCCCACGAGAAAGCGGGCAACGTGGGATGCTACCCGCACAATGGCTCCAGGCGGTTGGTTACCCTCCGCGAATGCGCGGAAGGGATCGTCGCCGATGAGGGCGACGAGCGGTGGGCAAGGATCGTGGAGCCCGCCGCAGCAGCTTCCCGGTTTAGCTACTCAATTTTTGATGCGGACCCGCAGTGCTCCTCCGGGACCGCATGGCCGTCCCGATCGGACGTCGAGATCGAGGCTGGCGACGACGCGGAGGCGGTGG
>CAZSQE010000229.1:0-4380 GCA_964608905.1 uncultured bacterium
GCGCTATGCTCCCCCCATCTCCCTCGAAGCCGAGGGTCACCCATAGCCGGCCCCGGCCGCTTCCCGGCCCCGGGCCGGAACGCCGTCCACGCGAAACCCCGGTCGCGAGACCGGTCCGGCGGCCGCCGCCGCCCATAGAGGTTTCGAGATGTCCGAGATCGTGCAGGTCTGCCTGCGCGGTTCGCGCAAGGACTTCTTCCTCAACTCCCGGCACCTGTCGCTGCAGCGCCACGACCGCGTCATCGTCCAGGCCGAGCACGGCGAGACGATCGGCAGCGTCTGCCTGCGCGACCCGGCCTGGATCGAGCTCAAGCGTCCCGGCAGCGTCACCCGCGAGATCATCCGCAAGGCCACCGAGGAGGACCTCGACCTCGAGGACCACCTCGGGCAGCGCGAGCGCGAGGCCTTCGAGTACTGCCGCGAGCGCATCGCCGACCGCGAGCTCAAGATGGACCTCTCCGAGGTCGAGGCCTCCTTCACCGGCCACCGCATCACCTTCTACTTCTCGGCCGAGCACCGCGTGGACTTCCGCGAGCTGGTCAAGGACCTCGCCGCCCGCTTCCAGACCCGCATCGAGCTGCGGCAGATCGGCGTGCGCGACCAGGCCAAGCGCCTCGACGGCTGCGGCCCCTGCGGCCGCGCCTTCTGCTGCTCGACCTGGCTGCGGGACTTCCACCCGGTCACGCTGCGCATGGCGCGCGAGCAGCAGCTCACCCTGAACCCGACCAAGATCTCCGGCGCCTGCGGGCGCCTGATGTGCTGCCTGTCCTACGAGCTGGCCCTGTACCGGCAGAGCGCCTCCCAGATGCCGCCGGTCGGCGCGCACCTCAGGACCGGCCGGGGGCCCTGCCTGGTGATCCGCACCGAGCTGCACCGGCAGGTGGTGTGGCTGCGCGACGCCGAGGGCCACGAGCACCGGGTCGCGCTGGACGAGCTGCCGCCGGGCCCCTGGCCGCGCGGCGCCGGCCCCCTCCCCGCCGAGGAGGCCCCCGCGGGGACCGAGGACACGCCCTCGAACTGAGCGGCGGGCGCGCCCACCGCGGCCCCCGCGTCTCTCGCGCGCCCCGCGCCGCTTTCGCTATACTCCCCGCTTCACGCCCCAACCGGGAGACACCGTGCCGCGACGCTTCTACATCACCACCGCCATCGACTACGTGAACGGCCGCCCCCACCTCGGCCACGCCTACGAGAAGGTGCTGGCCGACGCCATCGCGCGCCTCCACCGGCAGCGGGGGGACGCCACCTGGTTCCTCACCGGCACGGACGAGCACGGCCAGAAGATCGCCACCGCCGCCGAGAAGGCGGGGCTCGAGCCGCAGGCCTTCGTGGACCAGATGTCGCTCACCTTCATCGCCGCCTGGCAGAAGCTGGGCGTGTCCTACGACCAGTTCATCCGCACCTCGGACCGCCGCCACGAGCTGGCGGTGCAGGAGCTGATGCGCCGGCTGGCCGAGGCGCTCACGCCGCGCACCGGCGAGCCGGCCATCTACGAGGGCGAGTACTCGGGCCTGTACTGCGAGGGCTGCGAGAGCTTCAAGCTCGAGAGGGAATTGGACGAGAAGGGACGCTGCCCCGAGCACAAGAAGAAGCCGAAGGAGATCAAGGAGCCCAACTTCTTCTTCCGGCTGTCCGAGTACGACGAGGCGCTGCTCAAGCACATCGAGTCCCACCCCGAGTTCATCCAGCCCGACTACCGGCGCAACGAGGTCGTGAGCCTGATCCGCGGCGGGCTCGAGGACGTGGCCGTCTCGCGCCCCAACGTGCGCTGGGGCATCCCGCTGCCCGAGGAGATCGAGGGTAGCGAGGGGCACACCGTCTTCGTCTGGCCCGACGCCCTGCTCAACTACCTGTCGGCGCTGGGCTGGCCGCAGCGCGTCTACACCAAGTGGTGGCTGGCCAAGCAGGCCGAGATCGGCGGGCCCGGCGCGGCGCGCCAGGACGAGTTCCAGGAGCTGGACGGCCAGGGCCGCCCGGGCGCGGCCTGGGCCGGCACGGGGCAGCCGCAGTACACGAACGCCTTCCACCTCATCGGCAAGGACATCAGCCGCTTCCACTGCGTGCTGTGGCCGGCCATGCTGCTGGCCGCGGGCGTGCCGCTGCCGCGGCAGGTGTACGTGCACGGCTTCATCATGATGGCCAGGGGGAAGAAGAGCGGGGACAAGCAGGGCGAGCAGGTCAAGATGGGCAAGTCGCTCGGCAACGTCGTCGACCCGGTCGAGCTGGCCGAGCGCTTCGGCACCGACGCCCTGCGCTTCTACCTCGTCGACGCCATCCCCACCGGCGGCGACGGCGACTTCTCGCTCGAGCTGTTCGTCGAGCACTGCAACACCCACCTCGCCAACAAGCTCGGCAACCTGGCCAGCCGCACGGTGAAGCTGGTGCACAACGGCTACGCCGGCGCCACGCCGCCCGAGTGGGCGCCGGAGGCCTTCGCCGATGCCGCGGTGCGCGCGGCGTTCGACGCCCTCGTCGCGGCGGCCGACGCGGCGGCCGACGAGGTGCCGAAGGCCGCCGACGAGCTGCGGCTCGACGACGCGCTGGCCAGCGCCTGGCAGGTGGTCGAGCGGGCCAACGAGTTCGTGGACCGCTCGCGCCCGTGGGACCTGGCCAAGGACCCCGCGCGGCGCGCCGAGTTGGGCACGGTCCTCAACGCCCTGCTCGAAACACTGCGGCTGGTGGCGATCTGGGCCTGGCCGGTCATCCCCGGCAAGGCCGAGGAGCTGTGGAGGGTGCTCGGCCTGCCGGGCACGCCGGGCGAGCAGCGCGGCGGCGCGGCGCGGCCCGCCTTCGGCGCGCCCGCGGCGCGCCCGCTGGGCGAGCCGGTGATCCTCTTCCCGCGCATCGACCTCAAGGCCGCCGCCGGCGGCGCGCCGGCCGACCCGGCGAAGACCAAGTAGGAGCGGCGGCGCGCGCCGGCGCGCCGACCCCGCCCGTGATCGACACCCACTGCCACCTCGCCGACGCGCGCTTCGACGACGATCGCGAGCGCGTGCTCGACCGCGCCCGGCACGCCGGCGTGACGCACCTCGTCGAGATCGTCTACGCGCCGGAGATCCTGCCGCGGGCGCAGGCGCTGGCGCGCGAGCACCCGGCGGTGTCCCTCTGCCTCGGCGTGCACCCGAGCGAGTCGGGGAGGGTCCCGCCCGGCTGGCTCGACACGCTGCGCGAGGAGGCGCGCCACCCGCGCGTGGTGGCGCTGGGCGAGACCGGGCTCGACTTCTACCGCGACCGCGCGCCGCGCGCCGACCAGGAGCGCTGGTTCCGCGCCCAGCTGGCGCTGGCGGACGAGCTGGGCCTGCCGGTGGTCATCCACCAGCGCAACGCGCTGGCCGAGACGCTGGCCATCCTCGAGGAGACGCGCCCGGCGGCGGGCGGCGTGCTGCACTGCTTCGACGACGGCCCGGAGGTGGTCCCGCGCGCGGCGGCGCTGGGCTTCAAGCTGGGCATCGGCGGCTGCCTGACCTACGGGCACGCGCCGCTCACCGAGGCGGTGCGCACCGCGCCGGCGGGGATGCTGGTGCTCGAGACCGACGCGCCGTGGCTCGAGCCCGAGCCGCGTTCGCTGCGGCGCAACGAGCCGGGGTTGCTGCCGCGCGTGGTGCGGCGGCTGTGCGAGCTGCGCGGCTGGACGCCGGAGGAGGCCGACCGCGTCACCACGGCGAACGCCCGCGAGCTGTTCCGGCTGCCCGCGGCATAGCGCTGGCGGCCCGGGCGAGCGGCGTGGCGAGCGCCGCCTGGCCACCCGCCGCGTGACGCGGGCGGCCTGCTCCGACGACGAGGTGCGAGCCGCCCGGCGCATCGGCGCGGGGAGGGCCGGGCCGGCGCCCCGCCCCGCCGGCGCCGTCGGCTGGGAGCCGGGCTTCCCCTTCGGGCTTATCGCGTTACGCCTCAAGGCCGCGGCGGACCCGACCGATAACCCCCTCGTCATGTCCACCCTCGCGAGCCTCACCCCGGGCGGGGCCCTGTCGCTCCTCGTCGTCCTCTTCGCCGCGTTCGGCGCCGGCTGGGGGCTGCGCGCGCTGCAGCGCCGCGAGCGCCGTCGCGCCCGCCGCCTGGTGGCCGACCTGACGCTCGCCCTGCGCGCGTTCCTCGAGGAGCGCCTCCAGCCGGACGCGCTCGCCGCGCAAGCCGGGGCCGCCGACGCCGGCGCGTTCTGGTCGGCGATCGAGGAGTTGACGACGCGCGGCCCGGGCTGGCTGCGCCTGTCGCGGGCGCTGGCCGGCTGCCCGCACCTCGAGCACGAGCGCTGCGCGTTGCGCGAGGAGTCGCCGTGGCGGCGCGAGTTGGCCGCGCGGCGGCTAAGCCTGCTCTTCTCGGGCGCCTCGCGCCACGCGCTGCGCGCCGCCCTGCCCGAGGGCCCGGAGTTGGTGACGGCCGCGG
>CAZSQE010000230.1:0-4380 GCA_964608905.1 uncultured bacterium
GGTCTACAGCGTCTGCTCGTTCGAGCCGGAGGAGACGACCGAGGTGGTCGAGCGCTTCCTGCGCCAGAACCCCGGCTTCGTGCTCGAGAGCGCGCGCGGCCTGGTGCCCGACGAGCTGGTGGACGAGGGCGGCCTGATGCGGGTGCTGCCGCACGTGCACGGCTGCGACGGCGCCTTCGCCGCGCGCTTCCGGCGGACCTCGTGAGCGACCCGCCGGCCCGTCCCGCGCCCGCGCTGCCGCCCGGCGTGCCGGTCGAGCGGCGCCGGCCGCACCGCGGCCTGCGCACGGCGGCGTTCATGACCACGCTGGCGGTGGCGGCGTTCGCCACCGGCCTGGTGGTGTTCAACGGCCTGGTCATGCCGCAGCTCGTGCACGGGCGCGGCGAGGCGCGGGTGCCCGACCTCGCCAGCCTGAGCGAGTCGCAGGCCGAGCAGGCGCTGCGCGCGGTCGGGCTCAAGCTCTCGCGCGCCGGCGAGCGGTTCGACGCGGCGGTGCCGAGCGGGCTGGTGCTGTCGCAGGACCCGGCGCCGCAGACGGTGGTGCGCGCCGGGCGGCGCGTCTCGGTGATGGTGAGCCTGGGCGAGGAGTTCAGCGCGGTGCCGCGGCTGTTCGGCAGCTCGCTGCGCAGCGCGCGCGTCCTCGTCGAGCGCTCCGGCCTGACGGTGGGCGGCGTGACCCGCGCGCCCTCGGACGAGGTCGGCCGGGACCTGGTGGCGGGCAGCGACCCGCCGGCGGAGACGGTGCTGCCGCGCGCCACGCCGGTGAGCCTGCTGGTCTCGACCGGCCCGGCGGTCGAGAGCTACGTCATGCCCGAACTGCTCGGCCGCGACCTCGCCGCCGTGCGCCGGCAACTCGAGGCGTTCGGCTTCCGCGTCGAGAGCCCGGCCGGGCCCGGCGCGCGCGGCATGGTGCTGTCGCAGGACCCGGCGCCGGGCACGCGCGTGGACCGCGGCACGGTCGTCACCCTGCAGGGCAACGGGAGGGCCTCGTCATGAACCCGGTCACGCACCCGCTCGCCGGTCCCATCGTCGCGCCGTCGCTGCTCTCGGCCGACTTCGCGCGGCTGGCCGACGCGCTGGCCGTCGTGGACCCGGCGCGCGACTGGGTGCACTGCGACGTGATGGACAACCACTTCGTCCCCAACCTCACCTTCGGGCCGCTCATCGTGGCGGCGGCGCGGCGGCTCACGCCGGCGTTCCTCGACGTGCACCTGATGATCGAGCGGCCCGAGTCGCTGCTGGCGCGGTTCCGCGAGGCCGGCGCCGACCTCGTCACCGTGCACGCCGAGGCCTGCGCCGACCCGGCGGCCACGCTGGCGGCGGTGCGTGCGGGCGGCGCGCGCACCGGGCTCTCGCTGCGGCCGGGCACGCCGCTGGCGACGGTCGAGCCGTGGCTGGGGGAGGTGGACCTGCTGCTGGTGATGACGGTGGAGCCGGGCTTCGGCGGCCAGTCGTTCCTGGCCGACATGCTGGAGAAGGTGCGCGCGGCGAAGGCGTGGCGCGAGCGGCACGGGGCGCGGTTCCTGATCGAGGTGGACGGCGGCATCGGCCCCGCGACCGCGCCGCTCGCGCGGGCGGCGGGCGCCGACGTGTTCGTGGCCGGCCACGCGGTCTACCGGCAGGACGACCCGGCGGCGGCGCTGGCCGCGCTGCGCGCCGCGGTGCGCTGAGGCGAGGGAGGCACGATGGGCCGGCTCGAGGAGATCCTGAACCCGGACGAGAAGCTGCTGTTCCGCACCCGCCTGCACTGGCTGGCCTGCGCCCCTTCGGCGCTCGCCACGGCGCTGATCGGCGCGCTGGTGCTCGTGGCGCTGGGGCTGTTCGCGCGCGGGCCGGTGGCCGACCTGTTCGCCCAGGCGCCGGCGGCGGCCTCGATCCTCGCCGCTGGGCTGGCGCTGGTGGTGGCGGTGCCGCTGCTGGTGGTGCGCTTCCTCGTCGCCACGCACGAGTACGGCGTGACCGACCGGCGGGTCATCGCGCGCGTGGGCTGGCTCAGCGTGCGCACGGCGGACCTGAGCGTGGCCAAGGTCGAGTCGCTGGTCATCGAGCAGTCGCCGGCGGGCCGCATGCTCGGCTACGGCGACGTGAAGGTGGTCGGCACCGGCGGCAGCGCCGAGTCGTTCCGCGGCGTGCGCGACCCCATCGGCTTCCGCAAGGCGGTCAACGCCGCGTCCGACCGGGGCGGCCCCGGGGCCTGAGTCGGCGTGGCACGCGAAGGGCCCGCGCGGCGCGCGGGCCCTTCGTCTCGTCCGGCCGGGCTACGAGCCCGCCCGGGCGGCCTCCACGGTGCGGGTCGCGGCGGCCAGGCGCACCGCGGTCTGCCGGCCCGGCATCGCCCCGTACATGGCCACGAAGCGGCGCGGCTCGGGCGCGTCCACCGCGGCCAGGTTCATCGCCCAGCGGTAGGCGATGGGCTGGTACCACAGCTCCGCCGTGACGGTCACCGGGCCGGCCGTTCCCCGCAGCGGCACGCGGTAGACGACGCGGTCGCCGCCGCCGGTGAACGACTCGTCGGCGCTCGCGCCGCCCGCCACCGCCACGTCGTGCGGGGCGGTGGCCTTGTCGAAGCCGCGCGGCAGCACGCGGTTGTCCTTGAGGTACGAGGCCGCGCTCAGCAGCCCGGTGGTCACGCGGCCGGCCGGGTCGCCCAGGATGGCCTCGTAGACCTGCACCTGGTCCGGCGCGGTGATCTCGTCGTAGTGTGGCTCGAAGCGCGCCGCGTCGGCGTCGTTGTCGTTGCCCTCGATGGCCCCGTCGTCGCGCAGCTCGCCGGAGGCGAACAGCGTCGCGCCGTCGTGGTCCGTCACCGTGACGCGCAGCCAGACGCGGCGCGACGGGTAGGCCGAGGGCAGCTTGTGCCCGGCGAGGTTCTCGACCCGCACCGGCACGGCGAGGCTCGCGCCGTCGCCCGCCGTCGCCTCCTCGATGGTGACCCGCGCCGCCGCGCTCTGCAGGTAGTCCACGGTGGCGCGGGCGTTCTCCTCCAGCTCGCCCGCCAGCGCCGTCACGCCGAGCGGCCGCGCGTGGGCGGCGAGCAGGCGCAGGAAGAGGAAGTTGCCGCCGCGGAACAGGTGCTGGCGGGCGCCCTCGCGCGGCGGGCCGAGCACGCTGGCGATGGGCGCGGCCCCCGGCACCGGGCGCATGTGGCAGTCCTGGCAGGTGCGCACCCCGGGGTAGCTCGAGTGCTTCCACTCGAGGAAGGGCACCTGCTCGGGCAGCTCGGCCACCTCGCGGCCGTCCGCGTCGAGGGCGTGGGTGTAGAGGGTGTGGCAGGTGGCGCAGTGCTCGGCGGAGCGGATGTGCTCGGCCCGCCGCGGCGCGAAGCCGCTGGACGAGGCCATGACGCGCTGCGTGCCGGCGGGCACGTCGAACGGGCCGAACGCGCCGCGGTCGCCGGTCACGCGGGCCGTGTCCACGAGGAAGCCGCCGTCGAAGCTCTCCGCGCGGCCGAGGTTGTCGGGGGCGACCTGGTGGCAGACCGCGCAGGACACGCCGTCCTCGGCCAGCACGCCGGCCGGGGTGGCGAGGTCGATCCGGCCGCCGGCGAGGTGGGCGAGGACCTGGCCCTGCCCGCCCTGCCGCTGCGCGGTGAAGCGCGCCATCGGCATGTGGCAGGTGCTGCACTTGTCCTCGATGGCCGCGGCCGCCCCCGGGTGCTCGAGCGTCTCGCGGCGCACGCTGGCGTGCCAGTAGGGGTCCTTGCTCGCGTGGGCCATGATGGTCGAGCGCCAGCGCGAGCCGATCGAGGCGTCCTCGCCGTCCGGGGCGGTCATGCCCTGGTGGCAGGCGAGGCACTGGTGGCTGGTGGTGAAGAGGTCCGCCGGGGCGGGCGCGGGCGCGGTCGGCCGGGCGGCCGTCGCGCCGCCCACCGCCGCCGCCACGAGCAGGGCCGCGAAGGCGGCCACGAGGCGCTGCGGGCGCGTGGTCATGTCACCAGCCCTCCCCGAGGCCGCCGTCGTACCAGTCCCACACCACGTAGGTCTGGACCTTCCACGGACGCTCCCCGGCGTCGGTGAGCGGCAGGGCGGTGCCGGCCCCGAGGCGGATGTGCTGCCGCTGGCTGAGCGCGACCTGCAGCTGCGGGACGACGTCCCACTCGACCTTCGCCCCGTCCGTCAGCTCCTTCGCCCCCAGCAGCTCGACCATCGGCGACCACGCCCGCCCGATGCCGGCGCGCCGGAAGGTGCGCCCCACCGCGCCGCGCCAGAAGACGCCGTGCGGCGCCATCTCGGTGTCGGTGGACAGCTCGGCGCCGCCCTGCAGCTGGACGAAGCCGAGGCCGGGGAAGATCTGCCCCATCGCCAGGGCCGGCTCGAAGGCGAAGCGGCCGTCGCTGAAACCGTCGGCCTCGTCGCCGGTGGGCAGGAAGACGTCGAGCGT
>CAZSQE010000231.1:0-4363 GCA_964608905.1 uncultured bacterium
GCTCGATGGCGTGCGCCGGCGCCCTCGCGGGGCGCGCGGCGCGGCGTGCCCGCCGCCGGTCGCCGCCAGACGGCGGCCGCCTGCGACGCGGCGCGCGCGCGCGTTCCCCGGGGCTTCGGGCTCATGTGCTCCTCTCGGTCGGGATGCCTCGGGAAGGTGGTGGGCGGAACAGGACTTGAACCTGTGACCCCCTGGTTGTGATCCAGGTGCTCTGCCAGCTGAGCTACCCGCCCCCATCGTCCCGGCCCGTCGCCGGGCAGCCCGCGCTCCGCGCGGATGTCCCGGCGCTCCGCACCTTGGGCCCACCTGGATTCGAACCAGGGTCGTACCGGTTATGAGCCGGCTGCTCTGGACCGCTGAGCTATGGGCCCAGCGCTCCGGCCGCACGTCACCGATGAGCGGAGCCCGGTGTTTCTAGCACCCGGGCGAGAAGGGTGTCAAGACACGCGCCCGCGCGGCCCCGGCCGCCCCTCCGGCCCTACAGCAGCTCCGTGTACGCCTTGAGCCGGCGGCTGCGCGTCGGGTGCCGCAGCTTGCGGAGCGCCTTGGCCTCGATCTGGCGGATGCGCTCGCGCGTCACGTTGAAGAACGCGCCCACCTCCTCGAGGGTGCGCTGCGCCCCGTCCTCGGTCAGCCCGAAGCGCAGGCGGATGACCTTCGCCTCGCGCGGCGTCAGCGTCTTGAGCACGTCGTTCACCTCGTCGCGCAGCATGGCCGACGCCGCGGAGTGCGCCGGGCTCACCACGCTGGTGTCCTCGATGAAGTCGCCGAGGTTCGAGTCGTCATCCTCGCCGATGGGCCGGTCGAGCGAGATCGGCTCCTGCGCCGCCTTGAGGATGCTCTTGACCTTGTCTACCGGCAGGTCGAGCCGCTCGGCGATCTCCTCGGGCGTCGGCTCCCGCCCCAGCTCCTGCACCAGGCGGCGCGACACGCGCACCACCCGGTTGATGTGCTCGATCATGTGCACCGGCACGCGGATGGTGCGGGCCTGGTCGGCGATGGCGCGGGTGATGGCCTGGCGGATCCACCAGGTGGCGTAGGTCGAGAACTTGTAGCCCTTGGTGTAGTCGAACTTGTCGACCGCGCGCATCAGGCCCGAGTTGCCCTCCTGGATGAGGTCGAGGAACTCGAGGCCGCGGTTCGTGTAGCGCTTGGCGATCGAGATGACCAGCCGCACGTTGGCCTCGATCATCTCCTTCTTGGCCTGCCCGGTGGCGCGCTCGCCGTCCACGATCTGGCGCTCCAGCTCGTGCAGGTGCTCGCAGGTCATGCCGCACTCGGACTCGAGCGCCCGCGCCTCCTTGCGGACCTGCCTGACGTCGTTCTGGAACTCGGCGATCTGCGTGGGCTTGAGCCCCGACTCGCGCTCGACCGCCCGCACCTCGCGGCCGCCGCTCTTGAGGCGCTTCGCGAACGCCGCCATCTCCTCGATGCCGTGCCCGTAGCGCCGCTCCAGGTCGGCCTCGCGCTCGTCGAACCGGCGCGCCCGCTCGGCGAGGGCCTTCACCGGGGCCGCCAGGTCCTCGACCATGCGCGGGTTCATGGACAGCTTGTGCAGCTCCTGCGTCAGCTCGGCCTCGCACTTGGCGAAGTTGGCGTGGTAGGTCTGCCGCGCCCGCTTGCTCATCGGCTTGCCCTGCTTCTTCAGGTTCTCGTCGTAGCGCTTCTGCAGGGTGAAGACGCGCTCGAGGATCTTGAGCGCCCGCTGCCGCTCGCGGCGCAGGGCCTGCTCGGTGGTGGCGTTCTCGTCCACCTTGATGAAGTCCTCGATCTTCAGCTGCTCGTCCTTGAGCCGCTTGGCCAGGTTGCGGATCTCGGTCTTGGACGGGCCGGCGCGGAACAGCGCCGCCACCACCTGCCGCTCGCCGGCCTCGATGCGCCGCGCGATCTCGACCTCGCCCTCGCGGGTCAGGAGCGGCACGCGCCCCATCTCGCGCAGGTACATGCGCACCGGGTCGTCGTAGTGCACCGGCTGCTGCGGCAGCGCCTTCGCCGGCGTCGGCGACTTCTTGTCCTCGAGCTTGCGCAGCTGCTTGGCGCGCTCGTGCGCCTCCTCCTCGCTGGCGAAGACCTCGATGTGCAGCTGGTTGAGCATGTCGTGCACCGACTCCATCTGCTCGACCTGCACCTCGGGGTCGTCGTCGTCGCCGAGCAGCGACACGACCTGGTCCTCGGTGATGTAGCCCTGCCGCACCGCCAGGCCCTTGATGTCGTCGAGGCGCCGGCGGTTCTCGGCCTTCTCCTTGAGCTTCACCTGCTTCGACTTCGATGAGGCGGTCGCCATGGATTCGGATTCTCCTCAGCCAGAGTGGCGCGAGAGCGTATCTTCGATCACCTTGATCATCTTCTTCAACTCGAGGACCTCATGCATCAACCGCGCGGCGTCGGGCCCGTCGGGATCCCGCGCCCATTCCTGCTCCTTCTCGCGGCACGCCGTCGCGAGGCGGCGCTGGCGCACCCGCTGCGCCGCGCCGCGGGCCTCCGCCTCCCAGTCCTGGGGCTCGGAGGCCATCAGCTCCCGGGCCAGCGCCGCGGCCTCGTCCCCGGCCGGCCAGCCGCCGCCGCCCTGCCAGACCCACGCCGCCAGCGCCGCGTGCGCCGGATCGGCGAAGTCGCCGGGCCCCACCAACTCCCGCACCTCGGCCAGGCTCTCCGGGCGGTGCAGCAGCGCCTCGAGCAGCCGCCGCTCCGCGTAGGACTCCCCGGCGCGCTGGTGGCGCACCGCCGCCTCGACCGGCTGCGCCGAGGGCTGGCCGTGGCGGCGCAGGTCCATGGCCCGCGCGATGACGCGCTCGGGCTGGCGGAACACCTGGCTGGCGCGCTCGACCAGCGCCTGCCGGCGGATGGGGTCGGCCACCTTCACGCCCAGTTCGACCACCGCCTGCAGCGCCCGCTCGCGCGGGTCGCGCCCGCCGGCCCCGCCGCGCAGCAGGTGGCGCTGGACGAACTCGACCGGGTCGGCGGCGCGCGCACGCACCGCCTGCCAGGCCTCGAGCCCGCCCGTCTGGATCAGCGTGTCCGGGTCCTCGCCCGCGGGCAGGTCCGCCACCACCACGTCGAGCCCCTCGGCCAGCAGCACGCCGAGCGAGCGCATCATCGCCTCCTGCCCGGCGGCGTCGCCGTCGTAGGTGAGCACCACGCGGGGCACGACGCGCTTGAGCAGGCGCGCCTGGTCGGCGGTCAGCGCCGTGCCCGAGGTCGCCACCGTATTGGCGAGCCCGGCCTGGTGCAGGGCGATGGCGTCGAAGTAGCCCTCGACCACGATCAGCTCCCCGTCCCCCTCGCTCTTGCGGCGCGCCTGGTCGAGCGCGAAGAGGAACGACCCCTTGTGGTACACCGGCGTCTCGGGCGAGTTCAGGTACTTCGGGTTGTCCCCCTCGGCCAGCGCGCGGGCGCCGAAGCCGACCACCTGGCCGCCCGGCGCCACCAGCGGCACCATGAGGCGGTGGCGGAAGCGGTCGTAGAGCCCGCCGCGCCCGGTCTCGCGCCGCGCCGCCAGCCCGGCCTGCACCAGCACGTCCTCGGGCACGCGCTCGCGCAGGCGCTGGACGAGGTTCTCCCAGCCCTCGGGGGCCAGCCCGAGGCGGAAGCCGCGCTGCGTCTCGCGCGCCAGGCCGCGCCGCTCGAGGTAGGCGCGCGCCGCCGCGCCGCGCCCGGGGTCGCCCAGCCACTGCTCGTACGCCGCGGCGGCCGCCTCGAGCGCCTCGTGCAGCCGTCCGCGCGCCCCGGCCTCGCCCGGCTCGCGCCGCTCCGGCACGGGGATGCCCGCGCGGCGGCTCAGGATCTCGACCGCCTCGAGGAAGCCCACCTTCTCCGTCTCCTGCACGAAGCGGAACACGTCGCCGCCGGCCTTGCAGCCGAAGCAGTGGTAGAACTGCCGTTCCGGGTTCACCGAGAACGAGCCCGTCTTCTCCTGGTGGAACGGGCACAGCCCGACCAGGTTGCGGCCGGTGCGCTTGAGCGCCACCGTCTGGCCGATGACCTCGACGATGTCGCTGGCCGCGCGCACGCGCTCGATCCAGTCGTCGTGACCCCGCGCCGCGGCCTGCCCGCCGGCGCCCGCGCCGCGCCCGCCGTCCCTCATCGCAGCCTCGCCACGGTCACGCCGCGGCCCCCCTCGCCCACCGCGCCGGTGCGGCTCGAGGCCACCTGCGGGTGCCCGCGCAGGTGCCGCTCGACCGCCGCGCGCAGCACGCCGCGGCCCACGCCGTGGATGACGCGCAGCTCGGCGAAGCCGTTGAGCACGGCGCGGTCGAGCCCGCGGTCCAGCTCCCGCAGCGCCTCGTCCGCCTCCATCCCGCGCAGGTCCACCTCCAGCCCCGGCGCCTCGTCGGACGCCTCCCAGGTCGCGCCCCCCGCCGGC
>CAZSQE010000232.1:0-4321 GCA_964608905.1 uncultured bacterium
CCCCCCGGCCGGGCGGCTCAACCCCCCGCTTCGGGCCCGCGCAGGCGCCCGAGGATCTGCTTCAGGCCGGTCTTGACCTCATGCAGCAGGAGCTTGCGCTCGGCGTCGTGGGCGGCCGACCCGGGCGGCCGGGCCGCCGGCTCCTTGCGCTGGGCCATCAGGTGGCCGCGGGCCCCGGCGATGGTGAACCGGCGGTCGTAGAGCAGGTCCTTGATGCGCATGAGGAGGCGGACCTCCTCCGGGCGGTACATGCGGTTCCCGGCGCGGTTCTTCCGCGGCCGCAGCATGCTGAACTGCGTCTCCCAGTAGCGCAGGACGTGCGGCTTCACCCCCACCACCTCCGCCACCTCGCTGATGGGCCGGTAGAGCTTGGGGTCGGCCGCGGGCTCGGACCGGGACGGCGCGGCGGGGCGCTTCGCCGTCCGGCGCGCCGGGGCCGGCTTCGCGCGGCGGGTCGTCTTGCGTGCCGGGCTCATTGCTCGCTCTTCAGGTCGCGGGTCATGAGAGCCAGCAGGGAGTCGCGCGGGCTCTTGCCGTCGAACAGCATCGCACAGACCTCCTCGGTGATCGGCAGCTCGACGCCGCGGGCACGGCCCAGGTCGCGCGCGGCGCGCGCGGTGGTCACGCCCTCGGCGACCATCACCATGTCGCCCAGGATCTCCGGCAGCGACCGGCCGCGGCCGATGGCCTCGCCCACGTGCCGGTTGCGGCTGTGCCGACTCATCGCCGTCGTCACGAGGTCGCCGAGGCCGGCCAGGCCGAAGAAGGTCTCGCGCCGCCCGCCCAGCGCCACGCCGAGCCGCGAGATCTCCGCCAGCCCGCGCGTCAGCAGCGCGCCCTTCGTGTTGTCGCCCCAGCCGATGCCGTCGCAGACCCCGGCGGCGATGGCGATGACGTTCTTCAGCGCGGCGGCGTACTCGCACCCCGCCACGTCGGTGTTCGTGTAGACCCGGAACGCCGGGGTGGAGCAGAGCAACTGCACCTCCCGGGCGTGTGCCTCCTCGGCCGCGGCGGCCACCACCGTGGTGGGGATGCCGCGGCTCACCTCCTCGGCGTGGCTCGGCCCGGTGAGGATGACCGGATCGCCCGCCCCGCAGTCCCGCAGGACCTCGCTCATGCGCCGGAGGGTGCCCAACTCGAGCCCCTTGGCACAGCAGACCGCGCGGCTGCGGTGACCGGCGCGGGCCACCCGCTCCCCGACCTCGCGCACCGCCTGCGAGGGCACCACGTAGAAGACGAAGCCGGCCCCGTCGAGGGCGGCCTCGAGTTCGGGGAGGACTTTAACCCCATCGGGCAGGTCGATGCCAGACAGAAACTTCCGGTTCTCGCGGTCGCGGACCATCGCGTCCAGGTCCTCCCGCACGTTGCCCCACAGGCGCACGTCCGCCCCGCCCCGGCAGAGGTGGACCGCCAGCGTCGTGCCCCAGGAGCCGGCTCCCAGCACGGCCACCGTGCTCACGCGCGCTTGCCTCCCTTCCACGAGAAACGCCGCTCCTCGCCCCGCAGGAGGCGGCGGAAGTTGTCCCGGTGGCGGACGATGACGAGCGCGGCCAGCGCCAGTCCCAGCAGGAACGTCGGGCCGCGCGGCCCCGCGGGCGAGGCGAGACCGAGGCTCGCGGCGAACGCCACCGCCCCGAGGGTCGAGCCGAGCGAGATGTAGCGCGTGACCGCGACGGTGAGCAGGAAGACCGCGACGAAGACGCCGAAGGCGGCCGGGGCCAGCGCCAGCAGCACGCCCACCGTGGTGGCCACGCCCTTGCCGCCCTTGAAGCCGGCCAGGAAGGTCCAGACGTGCCCCGCGACCGCCGCCAGCCCGGCGGCGAGGCGGCACCACTCGGGCCCCCCGGGAAAGGCGGCCGCCCAAGCGAGCTGCGGCAGCAGCCAGACGGGCAGCGCCCCCTTGGCGATGTCCAGCAGCAGGGTGAGCACGCCGAGCCCGGGGCCGAGCGCGCGGTAGACGTTCGTGGCGCCGAGGTTGCCGGAGCCCACCGTGCGGATGTCCACGCCGCGGGCGAGCCGCCCGATCCAGAGCCCCCAGGGCAGCGAGCCGCACCCGTAGGCGATGGCGACGGTGAGGACGAGCGCGAGGGCCGCCGTCACGGTCAGTCGCTCTTGCGCACCCGCATGCGCAGCGGGGTGCCGTGGAAATCGAAGTGCTCCGCGAAGCGGAGCCACAGGAAGCGCCGGTAGTTCTCGGAGAGACGCTGCGGGTGGTTCACGAACAACGTGAACTCGGGCGGCGCCGTGCCGGTCTGCGCGATGTAGTAGAGCCTCGGGCTGTGGCCGTCCCGGGTGGAGGGCACGCCGCGCTCCTGCTGCACCTGCGCCAGCCAGTCGTTCAGGCGCGGGGTCGGGATCCTCCGGGAGTGCTCCTCCGCCCGCTGCAGGATGAGCTTCGGCAGCCGTCCCAGGTTGATCTTCTCCGTGGCCGACACGGGCACCGCCGGCAGCTCGGCCAGGGTCGGATAGCGTTCCTCCCGCTCGGCGGTCAGGCGCTTCCACGCCGCCTCGCGGCCCTCGATGAGGTCCCACTTGTTGTAGACGAGCAGCACGCTGCAGCCGGCGTCGAGGGCGTTGTGGGCCAGCCGGGCCTCCTGCTTGAGGAAGCCGTGGAAGGCGTCCACGACCAGGCAGGCGATGTCGGACCGTTGCAGGGCGTTGAGCGCGCGCACCACGGCGTAGAACTCCGCCTCGTCCTGGTAGCGGGACTCCCGGCGGATGCCGGCGGTGTCGACCAGGGTGAACGTCCCGGCGGGCGTCTTCCACTCGGTGTCGATGGGGTCCATGGTCGTGCCGGCCTTGGGCTCGACGATGACGCGGTCCTCCCGCAGCAGCACGTTCACGATCGAGGACTTGCCCACGTTGGGCCGGCCGATGATGGCCACCTGCGGCCCGGGCCGGCCGCCGCGACGCGGCTCGCGCGGCAGCCGGGCGATGACCTCGTCGAGCAGGTCCCCGATGCCGAGGCCGTTCTCCGAGGAGATGGCCAGCGGCTCGCCCAGGCCGAGGCCGTGGAAGTCGTGCGCCGAGAGATCGGCGGCGCGGTCCACCTTGTTCACCACCAGCAGGCAGGTGGCGTCCCGCTTGCGCAGGTCGCGGGCGATGGCGAGGTCGAGGTCGGTCACGCCGGTCTTCCCGTCCACCATGAACAGCACGGCGTGGGCGAGACCGATGGCGATCTCGGCCTGGCGGCGCACGTTGGCGTCGCGCCCCTCGGCCGCCCCGGGCAGGAAGCCGCCGGTGTCCACCAGCAGGAAGGACACGCCGGACCACTCGGCCGGGGCGGTGTTGCGGTCGCGCGTGATGCCGGGCCGGTCGTGGACCACGGCGCGCCGCTCGCCGAGCACGCGGTTGAAGAGCGTGGACTTGCCCACGTTGGGGCGGCCGATGATGGCGACCACCGGGAGTCCGCTCGTCGCTCTGGGCAGGGATCCTCCTGAGACGGCTCGGCGCGCCGGCGGGACGTCCACCCGCGCCAGCGCGCCTCGAGACCGGAAGATGGAGCGGGCAACGGGGTTCGAACCCGCGACCTCAAGCTTGGGAAGCTCGCGCTCTACCAACTGAGCTATGCCCGCCCATAGGAGGTCCGCTTCAAGCCGGACGCGAAGCTAGTGCGGGAAAGCCCTTGCTGTCAACCGCCCTCCGGCGGGGCGCCCGGCGCTCCGTCGAGGGCCCGCAGGGCCGCCGCGAGCAGTCCCGCCGTGTCGCGCGCGGTCGCGTCCAGGCGCTCGGCTTCCACCTGGTGGCGGAACCAGGTGCGCTGGCGCCTGGCGAGCTGGCGCGTGCGGCGGTCGATGCGTGCCGCGGCCTCGGCGCGCGTGAGCCGCCCGGCGAGCATCTCGAGCGCCTCGTCGTAGCCCACCGCGCGCAGCGCGCGCAGCGGCGCCTCGAGCCCCGCCGCCACCAGCGCACGGGTCTCCTCCACCAGGCCCGCGTCGAGCATCCACGCGGTGCGCCGGGCGATGCGCTCGTCCAGCGCCGGCGGGGCGACGGTCAGCTCGAGCACGCGCCACGGTCCCGGCACGGCCGGCGCGCCGCGGCGCGCGTGCCACCACGACAGCGGCCGGCCGCTCGCCTCGTGCACCTCGAGCGCGCGGGTGACGCGCTGCCGGTCCCGCGGGCCGAGGCGCGCCGCGGTGAAGGGGTCCAGTTCCGCGAGGCGGGCGTGCAGCGCCTCGGGGCCCAGCCGGTCGCACTCCTCCTGCAGCCGCCGGCGCGCGACGGGGTCGTGCGGCGGCTCGCCGGACAGGCCTTCCTGCGCGGCGCGCAGCCACAGGCCCGACCCCCCGACCAGCACCGGGACGCGCCCTCGCGCCCGGAT
>CAZSQE010000233.1:0-4315 GCA_964608905.1 uncultured bacterium
ACCCCTACCCGCCCTACCCCGAGCCGCGGCGCGGCAAGGCCGACAACCCGGGCCGCCGCTACCCGTTCGCCGAGGAGACCATCACCAACGGCCTGCGCGAGGCGACGCTCACCGGGGTGCCCTACCCGATCAAGGGCTGGATGGTCTACGCCACGAACCTGATGCACGCGCTGCCGAACGAGGCCGAGACCATCCGCGCCATCCAGGCGCTCGACCTGCTGGTCGTCGTCGACGTCGTCCCCAGCGAGATCGCCGGCTGGGCCGACGTCGTGCTGCCCGAGCCGGTCTACCTCGAGCGCTACGACGACCTGAACGTCGAGCTGTTCCGCGACCCGTTCATCGGGCTGCGCCAGCCGGTGGTGGACCCGCCGGGCGACCAGAAGCCGAACTGGTGGATCGCGCGCGAGCTGGCGATCCGGCTCGGCCTCGGCGCCTACTACCCGTGGCGGCACGTCGAGGAGTACCTCGAGCATCGGCTGCGCGCCGCCGGCCACAGCCTGGCGGAGCTGAAGGAGAAGGGCATCGTGCGCGGACCGCGCGCGCCGCTGTACTTCGAGGAGGGGGCGCCGGCCGAGTTCCCCACGCCGTCGGGCAGGATCGAGTTCTACTCGAACCAGCTGCGCGACGCCGGCCACGACCCGGTGCCGAAGTACCGGCCGACGCCCGAGCCGCCGCCCGGCTCGTTCCGGCTGCTCTACGGCCGCTCGCCGGTGCACTCGTTCAGCCGCACGCAGACCAACCCGATCCTGCACGAGATGATGCCGGAGAACGAGGTCTGGCTGAACGACGACGTGGCCCGCCGCCGCGGGCTCGCGAGCGGCGACCGGGTGCGGCTGCGCAACCAGGACGGGGTCCTGAGCAACCCGGTGCCGGTCAAGGCCACGCCGCGCATCCGCGG
The DNA here is from genome assembly GCA_964608905.1 of uncultured bacterium. GTDB lineage: Bacteria > Eisenbacteria > RBG-16-71-46 > RBG-16-71-46 > RBG-16-71-46 > JANXPZ01. The sequence goes on from CAZSQE010000233.1 coordinate 899, forward strand.
CGACTGCGTCTACGTCGTGCACGGCTTCGGCCACACCGCCCGCGGCCTGGGCCGCGGCGCCGCCCGCGGGGCCAGCGACGCCGGCCTCATCACCCGCTACGTGGTGGACCCCATCATGGGCGGCACCGGCATGAGCGTGAACTTCGTCACCCTCGAGCCGGAGGCCTAGGCGATGGCGCGCTACGGGATGGTCATCGACACGGTCCGGTGCGTGGGCTGCATGGACTGCGTGGTCGCCTGCAAGACCGAGAACGAGGTGCCCGAGGGCCTCAACCGCGACTGGATCACCACCGAGGTGCGGGGCGCGGCGCCGCGGCCGCGGCTCGAGATCCGCAGCGAGCGCTGCAACCACTGCGACGACCCGCCGTGCGTCTGGTGCTGCCCGACCGGGGCCAGCCACGTCGAGCCCTTCGGCCGGCTGGTGCAGATCCGGGCCGCCGTCTGCATCGGCTGCAAGGCCTGCCTCGCCGCCTGCCCCTACGACGCGCGCTACGTCCACCCCCACGGCTACGCCGACAAGTGCACGTTCTGCGTCCACCGCGTGCAGCAGGGCCTCGACCCGGCCTGCGTGGCCGTCTGCCCGACGCACTGCATGCACTTCGGCGACCTCGACGACCCGAACAGCGGTGTCTCCCGCCTGCTGCGCGAGCGGCGCGGGCACGCCCTGCTGCCGGAGGCCGGCACGCGGCCCCGCATCCACTTCCTCGCGTGAGGCGCCCGTGATCACCGAGCTGACCAGCACGCGAGCCAACCACCTGGTGGACCCCGTGCTCCACGTCTGGGGCTGGGAGATCCCGGTCTACCTGTTCCTCGGCGGCCTGGTGGCCGGCATGATGGTCATCGCCGGCTACTTCCTCCTGTCCGGCCGCGGGCGCCGCACCGACTGCGTCTGTTTCCTGCTGCCCGGCCTGGGGCTCGTCCTGCTCAGCCTCGGCATGCTGGCGCTGTTCCTCGACCTCGAGCACAAGCCCTACTTCTGGCACCTCTACACCACCTTCATGCCGCTCTCGCCCATGTCGTGGGGCGCCTGGATCCTCGTGCTCGTCTACCCGGGGCTGGTGGCCAACATGCTGCTGCGGCTGCCTGCGGCGCTGCGCCGGCTCGTCCCGCCGATGGCCGCCTGGTCCGACCGCCTCGGCGCCGTGCCGGGCGTGGCCCGCATCGTCGGCGGGGCCAACATCGGCCTGGGCGTGCTGCTCGGCATCTACACCGGCGTGCTGCTGAGCGCGATGGGGGCGCGGCCGCTCTGGAACAGCGCCCTGCTCGGCCCCCTGTTCCTCGTCTCCGGGCTCTCCAGCGCGGCCGCGTTCGTGCACATGGTGGCCCGCGACCCCGAGGAACGGGTGCTGCTGGCCAAGGCGGACAACTCCTTCCTCGCCCTCGAGCTGGTGCTCATCGGCCTGTACCTGGCCGGCCTCGCGTCGGCCACGCGCGTGCACATGGAGGCGGCGGCGCTGTTCCTCGGCGGGCCCTACACCGCGGCCTTCTGGGTGGGGGTCGTCGGCCTCGGCATCGTGGTCCCGCTCTTCGTCCAGACGCTCGCCGTCCGCCACCAGGTCGCCCACACCCCGGTCGCCCCCGTGCTCGTCATCGCGGGCGGCCTGCTGCTTCGCTTCGTCATCGTCGACGCCGGCCAGCTCAGCCGCTGGACGCCGGCCTGATCCGCAGGAGGAACGCCCGATGAGCACTCTGCCAGCCGCCCGCCTCGCCGACGCCGCGGCGGGTGACGCCGCGTCCGCGCGCTCACCCGCGCCGTACGCCAACCCCTACCTCGCCGGCGTCGGCCTCGGCCTCGTGCTGCTCGCCGCCTACGTCCTCATGGGCCGCGGCCTCGGCGCCTCGGCGGCGCCGTCCACGCTGGTGGCCTGGTTCATGGACCTGGTGGCGCCGGCGCACACCCAGGCCAACGAGTTCTACCGGGGCTACCTCGAGGAGGGCATCGGGCACCCGCTCAAGACGTGGATCATGTTCGAGGTGCTGGGCGTGATGGTGGGCGGCTTCCTCTCCGGCCTGCTCGCCGGGCGGCTCACCCGCACCGTCGAGAAGGGGCCGCGCATCTCGACCGGCGCGCGGCTCGGGCTGGCCTTCGCCGGCGGGGCGCTCATGGGCATCGGCTCCAAGCTGGCGCGCGGCTGCACCAGCGGCCAGGCGCTCACCGGCGGCGCGGTGCTCAACCTCGGCAGCTGGGCGTTCATGATGATGGTGTTCGCCGGCGCCTACGCCCTGGCCTGGGCGCTGAGGAGGCAGTGGCGATGACGGCCCCCTACTACAAGTTCGGCGCGTTCGGCGACGAGTTCTCGCTGGTCGTCGCCTTCGTGCTCGGCATCGGCTTCGGCTGGGCGCTCGAGCGGGCGGGCTTCGGCAGCGCACGCAAGCTGACGGCGCAGTTCTACCTGACCGACCTCGCGGTCTTCAAGGTCATGTTCACCGCCATCGTGACCGCCATGCTGGGCATCTTCTACCTGTCGTGGGCCGGCTTCATGGACCTGTCGCTGGTCTACCTGCAGCCCACCTACCTCTGGCCGATGATCGTCGGCGGGCTGGTGCTCGGCGCCGGCTTCGTCGTCGGCGGCTACTGCCCGGGCACCTCGGTCGTGGCGGCGGTCACCGGGCGGCTCGACGGGCTGGTGTTCCTCGTCGGCGTCTTCGCCGGCATCCTCGTCTTCGGCGAGGCCTACCCGCTGCTCGAGGGCTTCTTCAAGGCCGGCAGCCTGGGCACCGTGACGCTGCCGGAGGCGCTGCACCTGCCGCACGGGCTCGTGGTGCTGCTCGTCGTCCTGATGGCGATCGGCGGCTTCGCCGGCGCGGGCTGGCTCGAGCGCCGGTTCGCGCCGCCGCGCGGGGAGGCCTGACATGACCGACGTCGCCCGGCCCCGCATCGGCCTGAACCAGGCCCTCGCCCTCGTCGCGCTGGCGCTCGGCGTGCTGGCGCTGTTCGGGAACCCCAACCGCGGGCACCGCGTCACCCTGGACACGCGGGAGCTGGCCCGCATGGTCGGCACCGAGGTGGACCACGTCACCCCGCAGCAGCTCGCCGGCTGGATCATCGAGGGGGCGACCGACTACCGGCTCATCGACCTGCGCAGCCCGGCCGAGTTCGCGCAGTACCACATCCCCACCGCCGAGAACGTGCCGATCGCGCAGCTGCCCGGCTACGGGCTGGCCCGCAACGAGAAGATCGTCCTGTACTCGCAGGGCGGCATCCACTCCGCCCAGGCGTGGCTGCTGCTCCAGGCGGAGCGCTACCCCGGGGCGACCATCCTCTTCGGCGGCCTCGAGGGCTGGCAGGACGACGTGCTCCACCCGGTCGCCCCGGTCGCGCCGACGCCGCAGCAGGCCGCGGCCTTCGAGCGCGCCGTGCAGGTCGCCCGCTTCTTCGGCGGCGGCCCGCGGGCCGCCGCCGAAGAAGCGGGCGAC
>CAZSQE010000234.1:0-4257 GCA_964608905.1 uncultured bacterium
GTGGAGCAGGCCGGCCTGCTCCACCGGCTCAAGGTGGAGAGCCCGCTCGGGCTCGAGTTCCGCCGCGTCTACCTCAAGCTGGCGAAGACGCGCGGGCGCGCCCTGCCGCGCACCCTGCTGGTGACCAGCGCCACCCGCGGCGAGGGCAAGACCACCACCACCGCCTGCCTCGCCATCACGCTGGCGCGCGAGCTGCGCGAGCGCGTGCTGCTGGTCGACTTCGACCTGCGCAGCCCGGCGCTGCACCGCGCCCTCGGGCTGCCCAGCTCCACCTGGGGCCTGTCGCAGATGCTGCGCGACCGGAACTTCGACGAGCGCCACGTCCGCAACACGGCGCTGGCGCAGCTCGACTTCCTGCCCGCCGGCCGCACCGAGATCCCCGCCGGCGAGCTGGTGGACACCGCCGCGTGCGAGTGGTTCCTCCAGGAGGCCGCGTCGCGCTACTCGCTGGTCATCGTGGACGCGCCGCCGAACCTGGCCGTGCCCGACCCGCTCATCCTCGGCCGGGCGGTGGAGGGGGTGCTCTACGTCATCAAGGCCGGCAGCACGGTCCGCAAGGCCGCCGAGTACGGCGTCCGGGTGCAGCGCGAGGCGCGCGACAACGTGCTCGGCGTGCTGCTGAACGACGCCGGCGAGGTCCTGCCCAGCTACTACGGCTACCGCGCCTACGGCTACGGGCGCGCCTCCGAAGAGGCGGGCGGGGCCTGACCGCCGCCCGGGGACAGGGAGGCCCGATGAGCCTGACGCCCACGACGCCGGGCACGATCCCCGTCGCCGAGGCCCGCGACCTGGCCCGCCGCCAGGCGCGCCGGCTCTCGGGCGGCCTCGCGGCCGCGCTGGGGATGGGCTTCGCGTTCGTCCTGGTCCTGGCGCTGGTCGTGCTCGACTACCGCTTCGGGCAGCAGGCCCACCGGCTGGTGAAGATCCTGCTCGGCGTGGGCGTCTTCGCCGGCATCGTGATGTTCCCGCGCTTCGGCATGCTGCTGCTGCCGGTGGCGGTGCCCTTCCTGCAGTGGATGCCGCGCATCCCGGTGCCCGGGGTGAGCATGCTCAACCTGCTGCTCTTCACCGTGTTCTCGGCCTGGGCGCTGCGGCGCGTCTTCGCCCGCGAGCCCATCTTCCGCCGCACGCGGCTGGGCGGGATCGTCCTCGCCCTGCTGGCGGTGGCGGCCTTCTCCGTCGTGCGGGGCGCGGCGTTCCCGACGGGCTACCCCTACGAGGCCCCCGCCGCCCTGTGGGAGCTGCTGCGCAGCGCCATGACGTTCGCGTTCTACTTCCTCACGGCGTGGATGGTGCGCGGCGCGCGCGACCGCCGCGCCCTCACCTGGGCGATCGTCGTCGGCCTCGCCGCCGAGGTCGCGGTCACCATCCTGCTCGGGCGCAGCGGCCGCGGCGGCCGCGCCGAAGGGACGTTCGGCCAGGCCAACGAACTGGGCGCCTTCCTCGCCATGTTCACCGCCTTCGCGGCCGCGCAGCTGCCGGTGGCGCGCCGGCTGGCCGCCCGGCTCGCCGTGATCGCCGCCGTGGCGGGCGGCGTCTTCGCCACCCTGCTCACCGTCTCGCGCGGCGGCATCCTGGCCCTGGGACTGGCGCTGCTCTTCGTGGCGGTGCGCACCTCGCGCTGGCTGGCGCTGGCGGTGCTGGTCGTGGGCCTGACCTCGCCGCTGTGGACGCCGGACTACGTCAAGCAGCGCGTGCTGGGCACGCAGGTGGAGGCCGACGACGCGGACGCCGTCGGCCTCGAGAACTCGGCGCAGCTGCGCGTGGACACCTGGCGGGCCATCCTCAAGGTGGTCACCGAGCACCCGCTGGACGGCGTGGGCTTCACCGGTCTCGGCGGCGTGCTGCCGCAGACCGGGGAGGAGCTGGGCGTGGAGGTCAAGGAGTCGGCCCACAGCACCTACCTGCGCTTCCTCGGCGAGATGGGCGTCCTCGGCCTCGCCCTCTTCGTCCTGCTGCTGTGGCGCTGCTGGTCGCTGGCGTGGCAGGGGCTGCACCGCGCGCGGGACCTGGCGGACCGGCAGCTCTCGCTCGGGCTGGCCGCGGCGGTCCTGGCCTGGGCCGTCTCCTGCGCCTTCGGCGACCGCTTCCTCAGCGTGCTCATCGCCGGCAACGTGTGGATCGCCTGCGCGCTGGTGGACGATCTCGTCGGCGAGCGCCGCGCGGAGGGCGCCTGAGCGGGCGCTGGCTGCGCTGGCTGGCGAGCCTGGCGCCGCGGCGCGCGCCCGCCGCGGCGACGCCGCGGCTGGTCGTCGTGCGGCACCACCGGGCCTACGCGCCGGACGAGCGGCCGCTGGTGCGGCTGGGCGTGACCGTGGACGTGCTGAAGGCGCAGCTCGCCACGCTGGCGCGGATCGGGCTCACCCCGGTGACGGTCTCCGAGGGCCTGGCGCGCCTGGCCGAGGGCCGGCCGGGCCGCACCGTGGCGTTCAGCTTCGACGACGGCTACGCCGACAACGTCGAGCTCGTGCTGCCGCTGCTGGCGGCGGCGGGGGCGCGGGCCACGTTCTTCCTCACCGCCGGGCTCATCGAGGAGCGCCGCGCGCCGTGGTGGGACGAGGTCGAGCACCTGCTGGCCGCCACGGACCGCCCGTCGCTCGAGCTGGGCGGCCGCGTCTTCCCGCTCGGCGACCGGCGCGCCCGGGTCGCGGCGGTGGGGGCGGCGGTGGCCGCGCTGCGCCTGGCCCCGGCGGAGCAGCGCACCCGGCTCGACGAGTTGACCGCGCGGCTCGGCGTGACGGAGCCGGCGACCTGCCGGCTGGCGACCTGGGAGCAGTGCGCGCGGCTGGCCGAGGCGGGGATGGAGGTCGGGGCGCACACGCTCACGCACCCGTACCTGACCCGGCTCCCGCCGGAGGCGCAGCGGGCCGAGATCGCCGGCGGCTTCGACCTGATCGAGCGGCGGCTGGGCCTGCGCCCGCGCGGGTTCGCCTATCCCGGCGGCGACCACGACGCGGCCAGCCTGGCGGCGGCGGCCGCGGCCGGCGAGTGGTCCGTCACCACCCTCGCCGGGGAGAACGACCCGGCCACGCCGCCGCAGCCGGTGCGGCGCCGCGGGCTGTCCGAGGGCGCCTGCCTCGGCCCGACCGGGCGCTTCTCCGCGCGCCTGATGCGCGCCGAGCTGGACGGTGTCTTCGAGCCGCTGCGCGCCCGCGCGGCGCGCGCCCGCGCGCGGAGGGCCGCCGCATGAGCCGTCCCCTGCGCCTGCTGTTCGTCGTGGGCAACTTCACCACCGGCGGCGCCGAGCGCCACCTGATCGAGCTGTGGCGCCGCCTCGACCGGCGCGAGTTCGACGTCACCGTCGCCTGCTTCCGGCGCGAGGGCGGCTTCCTCGCCGAGGCCCTGGCGGTGGGCTGGCCGGTCGTGGACCTCGGGGTGGGGCGGCGGATCTACGACCTGCGCGGCCTCGCCGCCTTCGCCCGCCTGCTGCACCTCGTGCTGGGGCTCCGGCCCGACGTCGTCCATGGCTACCTGTTCGGCCCGAACCTGTTCGCGGCGCTGGCCGGCCGGCTGGCCGGCGTGCCGGTGGTGGCGGTGGCCAAGCGCAACCTGGACGCCTTCGAGACGCCGCGCCAGGCGTGGGCCGAGCGGGTCGCGCACCGGCTGGCCACGCACGTGACGGCGGTGAGCGAGGCGGTGGCCGACTCGGTGGCGGCGCTGGGCGTGCCGCGCGGGCGCGTCACCGTGATCCCGAACGGGGTGGACGCGGCGCGCTTCGCCGACGGACCGTCGGTGGAGGAGGCGCGGCTGGCGCTGGGCGCCGACGCGTCGCCGCTCGTGGGCAGCGTGGGCTGCCTGGCCGCGCGCAAGGACTACGGCACCCTGCTGGCCGCGCTGGCGCGGCTGGCGGGGCGCGGCACGCCCTTCCGCGCCGCCCTGGTGGGGGACGGCGTCGAGCGGGCCGCGCTGGAGGAGCGGGCCCGCGCGCTGGGACTGGCGCCGCGCCTGCGCTTCCTCGGCGAGCGTCCGCACGTCGAGCGGCTGCTGCCCGGCATGGACGTCTTCGTGCTCTCCTCGCGCGAGGAGGGCATCCCCAACGCGCTGCTCGAGGCCATGGCGGCCGGGCGGCCGTGCGTGGCGACGGCGGTGGGCGGCACGCCGGAGGTGCTGCGCGACGGCGAGACCGGCTGGCTCGTGCCCAACCGGGACCCTGCTGCACTGGCTGCGGCCCTTGGGGAGGCAATGCGTGATCGCTCCCGTGCGCTGGCCATGGCCCAGCGCGGACGCGCCCATGTCGAGGCCCACTTCACCGCCGAA
>CAZSQE010000235.1:0-4203 GCA_964608905.1 uncultured bacterium
GGCGCAGATCGAGGTGGACGCCGGCTCCGGCACGGTGCGGCTGGCGAGCCGCTGAGCGGCCGGGCGGGTTCGGGGCGGCCGGGGGCGCACGTGGCCCCCGGCCGCTTCGCGTGGCGCGCCCCCGCGCCGGACACCCGGGCGCGGCGCGGGTCGCGCTTGGCACGGCCCGCGGCGCGGCCTTAGTCTGCGGCGGAACGACCCAGGGAGGGGGAACCGCATGGCCGTGACCGACGAGAGCGCAGCAGGGAGCACGGGCGTCCCGGAGCCGGGCCCGATGCGGGGCATCCCGACGCACGAGCCCGACCCGGCGCGGCCCGGGGCCCTGCGCCCGCGCCGCCCCGCCGACATCGAGCGCGAGTGGCGCGAGACCGTCTACCGCGGCGCCGGCGACACCATGCCGCAGCTCACCGCCCGCTCCATCATCATGGGCGCCTTCCTCGGCGGCGCGCTCTCGCTCACCAACCTCTACGTCGCGCTCAAGATCGGCTGGACCTCGGGCGTGGCCATCACCGCGTGCATCCTCTCCTTCTCCATCTGGCGCACCCTGCGGGCGGGCGGCCTGGTGAAGAGCGACATGGGCATCCTCGAGAACAACTGCATGCAGTCGACCGCCACGGCCGCCGGCTACTCCGTGGGCGGCACCATGGCCTCGGCCATCGCCGCCATGCTCATGATCACCGGCCAGCAGATGGACTTCTGGACGCTGCTGGGCTGGAACGTCTGCCTCGCGGTCATCGGCGTGGCCATGGCCGTGCCGATGAAGCGCCAGCTCATCAACATCGAGCAGCTCCCCTTCCCCAGCGGCACCGCGGCGGCCGAGACGCTGCGCACCCTGCACCGTCAGGGCGCCGCCGCGCTGGGGCACGCGCGCGCGCTGGGCGTGGCCGGCCTCCTCGGCGCCGCCGTGGCCTGGCTGCGCGACGCCACCTTCGCCTTCATGCCGTGGAACCTCCCGGCGGCGCTGCCCTTCGGCTCGCTGGCGGCCGGCGGCCTCCCGCTCGCCCAGCTGAGCCTGCGCTGGGACATGGGGCTGGTCACCGTGGGCGCCGGCGCGCTCGTCGGCTTCCGCGTCGGCTGGAGCCTGCTCGCCGGCGCGCTGCTCAACTACCTCGTGCTGGCCCCGTGGATGGCGGGCCTCGGCGTCATCGCCCCCGCCGACCCGGCGCGCGGCCTCGGCTTCCCGGACATCGCGCGCTGGAGCCTGTGGAGCGGCGTGCCGATCATGGTGGTCTCGAGCCTGGTGTCGCTGGCGCTCGGCTGGCGCACCGCCGGGCGCGCGCTGAGCGGGCTGGGCCTGCGGCGCGAGCGCCGGGCGCGGCGGGAGGACCCGCTCGCCGCCATCGAGGTGCCGTCGTCGTGGTTCTGGGGCCTGTTCCTGATCGGCGCGGTGGGCGTGGTCATCATGCAGCGCGTCGTCTGGGACATCCCCGTCCCCATGGGCATCCTCGCCGTGCTGCTCACCTTCGTGCTCAGCGTGGTGGCCTGCCGCGCCACCGGCGAGACGGACACCACCCCGACCGGGGCGCTGGGCAAGGTGACGCAGCTCACCTACGGCGTGCTCGCGCCCTCGAACATGACCACGAACATCATGACCGCCTCGGTCACCGCCAACGCCTCGGGCTGCGCCGCCGACCTGCTCACCGACCTGAAGAGCGGCTACCTGCTCGGCGCCAACGCCCGCAAGCAGTTCATCGCCCAGTTGATGGGCATCCTGCCGGGCGCGATCTGCGTCGGCCTGGGCTGGGCCCTGCTCGTGCCCGACGCCTCGGCGCTCGGCACCGAGCGCTTCCCGGCGGCGATGGCGGTCGTGTGGAAGGGCGTGGCCGAGCTGCTCTCGCACGGGCTCGGCGCCCTGCCGCCGAGCGCGCGCCTCGGCGCCGCGGCCGGCGCCACGCTCGGCCTGCTGCTGCCGCTCGCCGAGCGCGCCTTCCCGCGGGCGAAGGCCTTCCTCCCCTCGCCGATGGGGCTCGGGCTCGCCTTCGTCATGCCCGGCTACATCTCGCTCTCGATGTTCGCCGGCGCCCTGCTGGCGGCCGGCTTCGCGCGCTGGAAGCCGCGCGCCGCCGGCGAGTACACGGTGCCGGTGGCCTCGGGCCTCATCGCCGGGGAGAGCCTGATGGCGGTGCTCATCAGCGCGCTCATGGCCTTCGGCATCGCCCAGAAGTAGCGGCGGGCCCGGGAGCGCACGCCCCCGGGCCCGCGTCGTGCCCCGGCTCGCCGCCGGTTCAGCCCTTCGCCGCGCCGTCCTTCGCGCCCGTGTCCAGCTTGAGCGGGCAGTAGAGCGGGCAGAAGCGGAAGAAACCCGTGGCCAGCGGGACGAGGCCCAGCCAGCCCCACGGCGTCTTCGGGCCCACGAACGCCAGCGCGATCAGCACCAGCCCGATGACGATGCGGACGATGCGGTCCACCCCACCCACGTTCGGCTTCATCGTGACCTCCCTCCGGGTCCGTTCCCGGGGCGCCGCGACGCGGGCCCGGGGCGATTCGACCGGCCTTTCGATACGGGATCGGCCCGGGAGATCCGGGCGGCGGCGGCCGCCCCCCCGGGACCGGCGGTCCCGCTACTCCTCCGGCTTCAGGTGCAGCTCTCGCCAGATCTCCGGCTCGACCTCGCTGGGGCAGCCGTCCATCAGGCTCGCCGCGGTGGTGGTCTTGGGGAAGGCGATGGTGTCGCGGATGTTGTCGCGCCCGGCCATGAGCATGACGATGCGGTCGAAGCCCAGGCCGATGCCGCCGTGCGGGGGCGAGGCGTAGCGGTAGGCCTCGAGCAGGAAGCCGAACTTGGCGTGCGCCTGCTCCGCGGTCAGCCCCACCACCTTCATCACCCGCTCCTGGATGTCGGGCCGGTGGATGCGGATCGAGCCCGAGCCCAGCTCGGTGCCGTTCAGCACCAGGTCGTAGAGCGTGGCGTGGACGGCGCCCGGGTCGCTCTCGAGCAGGGGCAGGTGCTCGACCCTGGGCATGGTGAACATGTGGTGGCGCGGCGCCCAGCGCTGCACCGGCTCGTCCCACTCGAAGAGCGGGAAGTCGCGCACCCACAGGAAGCGCCACTCGCGCTCCCTGCCCTTCACCAGCGGCTGGCCGAGTTGCGTGCGCAGCACGCCCAGCGCCTTGAGCGTCGGCTCCCAGGGACCGGAGGTGTAGAGGACCGCGTCGCCCTCCTTCGCCCCCACCGCCGCGAGCAGCTCGTCGTAGAGCGCGCCGGGGAAGACCGCCTCGGCCTTCGCGCGCTCGGCGGGCCCCTGCTCCGCCTGGGCGCCCAGCACCTTCATGAACCCCAGGCCCGCCGCCCCCGCGCCCTTCACCACCTCCTCGTACTTCCGGAGCTGGCTGCCGGAGATCGCGGCGCCGCCGGGCAGGACCATCGCCGCGCCGGTGCCGCCCGTCGCCCGCGCCGGGTTCGCCACGACGTTGCGGGGCGAGCGCGCGAGCAGGGCCGTCACGTCGTGCAGCTCGAGGCCGAAGCGCAGGTCGGGCTTGTCGCTGCCGTAGCGGCCCATCGCCTCGCGGAAGGTCAGGCGCGGGAACGGCCGCGCCAGCCCGTCGCCGAGCACCTCCCGCCACAGCGCGACGAACAGGGCCTCGACCGCCTCGAAGACCTGTTCCTCGTCCACGAACGACATCTCGACGTCGACCTGGGTGTGCTCGGGCTGCCGGTCGGCGCGCAGGTCCTCGTCGCGCAGGCAGCGCGCCAGCTGGAAGTAGCGGTCCACGCCGGCGATCATGAGCGTCTGCTTGTAGAGCTGCGGCGACTGCGGCAGGGCGTAGAACTTCCCCGGGTGCACCCGGCTCGGCACCACGTAGTCGCGCGCCCCCTCGGGCGTCTGCTTGACCAGCAGCGGGGTCTCGACCTCGAGGAAGCCGGCGTCCGACAGGTGGGCGCGCACCGCCTGGGCGGCGCGGTGGCGCAGCGCCAGCACCCGCGACAGCTCGGGGCGCCGCAGGTCGAGGTAGCGGTACTTGAGCCGCAGGTCCTCGCTGGCCAGCAGTTCGGAGCTGGGCAGCACCGGCGGCGGCTCGGCCGCGGCCAGCACCTTGAGCTCGCGCACGTCCAGCTCGACCGCGCCGGTGGGCATCTCGGGGTTCGCCGACTCGGCCGGGCGCCGCGCCACCTCGCCGCGGACGGCGACGACCCACTCGAGCCCGAGCCGCGCCGCGCGCGCGCCCAGCGCGGCGCCGCCCGTCTCGGGGCGGAAGACGACC
>CAZSQE010000236.1:0-4202 GCA_964608905.1 uncultured bacterium
GGGGGATCGGATCATCGCCGGGCGGGGGCGGTCCCGAAGACGCGTTCGGCGATCTGCACGGCGTTCAGCGCCGCGCCCTTGCGCAGGTTGTCGGAGCACACGAAGAAGTCCAGTCCCCGGGGGTCCGTCAGGTCGGCGCGGGCGCGCCCCACCAGCACCTCGTCGCGGCCGGCGCACGCCAGAGGCGTCGGGACGAGCCCGCGCGCCGGGTCGTCCACCACCTCGAGGCCGGGGAACGCGGCCCACAGGCGCCGCGCCTCCTCGGGCGCGACGGCGCGGTCGAAGACCGCGTGCACGGCCGCGCCGTGCCCGACGCGCACGGGCACCCGCACCGCCGTGCAGCTCACCGGCAGGCCGGGCAGGCCGAGGATCTTGCGCGTCTCCCACGCCACCTTCATCTCCTCCCGCGTCCAGCCGTCGGGGTGGAACCGGTCGATCTGCGGCACCACGTTGAAGGCGAACGGCGGCGCACCCCCGGCGCGCGGCGGCGGGTCGCCGTCGAGCCCGGCGCGCACGCCCGACTCCAGCTCGGCGAGCGCCTCGGAGCCGGCGCCGGAGACCGACTGGTAGGTGGAGGTGACGACCGCCTCGAGGCGCGCCGCGCGCGCCAGCGGCGCCAGCGCCATCACCATGCCGATGGTCGAGCAGTTGGGGTTGGCGATCAGCCCCGGGCGGGCGTCGAGGAGCTCCCCGTTCACCTCCGGCACCACCAGCGGGATGTCGTCGTGGTAGCGGAAGGCGCTGCTGTTGTCCACCACCACCGCGCCGGCGGCGCGGGCCACCGGTACCCACCGCTCGGCGAGGGGGTTCGAGACCGCGGCGAGCACCACGTCCAGCCCGGCCAGGGCCTCGGCGCCCACCGGCACGACGGGCAGGTCGCGGTCGCGGAAGCGCAGCGTGCGCTCCTCGGCGCGGCCGCTGGCGATGAGCCGCGGCTCCTCCGCCGGGAAGCCCCGCTCGGCGAGGACCGCGAGCATCGTCCTGCCGACGAGGCCGGTGGCGCCCAGGAGGCCCAGGCGAAGGCTCATCGCACCACCGAAGCTGGCGTCACGGCACCGGCACTCCGAGGACACAAGGTCGCGAGCGGGAAGCGGAGCCGCATGGTAGGCACGCAGCCGCGCGGGTGTCAACGCGCGCGGCGCAACGCGACCGTGACGAGCGCACCCAGCGCGACGAGGCACGCCGCCGCCGGCCAGTCGCCGTGGCGCGTGAACGGCGTCGGCGCGCCCGCGGCCGGCGGCAACGCCACCGCCAGCACGCCCCGCCGGAAGACCGGCAGCCGGTCCAGGACGCGGCCGTGCGCGTCCACCACCAGCGTGATCCCGGTGTTGGCGCAGCGCGCCAGCGGCACGCGGTTCTCCACCGCGCGGAAGACGGCCATGGCGGCGTGCTGCGACAGCGCGGCGCTGCGCCCGAACCACTCGTCGTTGGTGATGTTCACCAGCCACCGCGCCCCGGCGCGCACGTCGCTCCGCGCCAGGTCGGGGAACACGGCCTCGAAGCAGATCAGGCAGGAGAAGGGCCCGGCGGCGCTGGGGAACAGCACCGTCTCCTCCCCCGGCGTCCACTCCGCCTGCCCCAGCTCGAGGCTGCCGAGCCACGGCAGCAGCCGCTGGAACGGCATGCGCTCGCCGAACGGCACGAGGTGACGCTTGGCGTAGAGCGGGCCGACCGTGCCGTCGGCGTTGAACAGGCCGGCGGCGTTGTGGGCGCGCTGGGCGCCGGTGGAGTCCCAACTGTAGTCGGCGAAGCCCGCGAACACCGGCACGCGGGTGCCGGTGGCGAAGGCGCGCACCTGCATGGACTGGTCGAACTGCCGGCGCAGGTAGCTGCCGGTCGCCGTCTCCGGCCAGACGACGAGCATGGGCGGGCCGTCCGGGCCCGTCACCGCCGCCTGCGACTCCTCGAGGAAGGCGCGCAGGATCTCCGGCTGGTGCCGGCCGGACCACTTGATCTCGCCCGGGATATTGCCCTGCACCAGGGCCACGACCCGGCCCGCGCCCGCCGCCGGGTCCGCCGCCGGCGCCGCGCGGAGCACGTGCAGTCCCCACGCATACGGCAACAGCACCAGCAGCACCGCGCCGAGCGCGGGGCGGAGCCGCGCCGCACCGCGCACGGTGCGCCACAGCAGGACGTTCAGGGCCAGGACCCAGAGCGTGACCAGCCCGGCCCCGCCGAGGCCCGCCAGCTGCAGGAACGGGACGTAGGCGTGCTGGGTGTAGCCCGGCGAGAACCACGGGAAGCCGAGCTCGCCCGAGCCCCGCAGCCACTCGACCGCGCCGAACGCCACCGGGAAGACCAGCGCCAGCGGCAGTCCGCGCCCGCCGGCCGCGGCATCGCGCGGCCGCGCCAGCCGGCCGGCCACGAGGGTGGTCAGGCCGGGGAAGAGCGCGAGGTAGGCGGCCGCCGCCAGCCAGGCCGGGTACTTGAGCCACGGCACGGTGATGGCGACGTCCGAGAGCAGCGCGATCCAGTGGATGCCGACGCCGTAGAAGACCAGGCCGAAGAGCCAGCCCAGCCGGAAGAGCGCGCCGGCGCCGGCGCCCCGGCGCACGCGCCGGTCGAGGCCGGCGAGCAGCGGCACCAGCGCCCCCCAGGCGACGAACCCCGGCACGCCGGGCAGGAAGGCGGCGCCGAGCAGCAGCCCGGAGAGCGCCGCGAGCGCCCGCTCCACCGTCCGCGGCGGCCTACGCGAGCCGGACCTCCTTGCCCTGCTCCGCCGAGCGGTACACGGCGTCGAGCAGCTCCATCACCGGGAGGATCTCCTCCGCCGAGCCCATCGGCGCGGTGCCCTTGCGCAGCGACTCCACGAGGTGGCCGAACTGCGCCTCCATGGACTGCCGGTACTGGTAGCGCGAGGTCTCCACCTGGGGCGTCACGTTCACCAGCGTGCCGTGCATGCCCTTGTGGATGCGCAGCGGGTTGAGCAGGGCCGCGCCGCCGGACCCGAAGAGGTTCACGTAGGCGAAGTCCTTCTCCATGAGCAGGCCCCAGGTCACCTCGAGGGTGAGGCTGGCGCCGGAGGCGAGGCGGAAGAAGGCGATGGCGTTGTCCTCGACCTCGCCCTTGCGGGCGCGGTGCAGGCTGGCGGTCACCGACTCGACCTTCGGGCCGCCCAGCACCCACAGCGCCTGGTCGAGCACCTGGAAGCCGAGGTCCAGCACCACCCCGCCGCCCGACTCGCGCTTCTGGCGCCGCCACTCGTCCGAGTCCCACTGGGTGCGCTGCCGCAGCCAGCCCGCCTTGGCGAAGAAGACCTCGCCAAGGTCGCCCTTCTCCACGAACTTGCGCAGCAGCTGGGCGTCCGGACGGAAGCGGTGCTGCACCGAGCACATCAGCGTGCGGTCGTGCTTGCGCGCCGCCCGCACCATCGCCTGCGCCTCGGCGGCGCTGCGCGACAGCGGGCGCTCGCAGAAGACGTGCTTGCCGGCCTCGAGCGCGGCCACCGCCATCGGCGCGTGCAGGTAGTTCGGGGTGCAGATGTCGACGACGTCGATGTCGTCCGCGAGCAGGTCGTCGAGGCGGCCGTGCGCGCGCGCCACCTGGAACTTCTGCGCCACGCGCGCGCCCTTCTCCGCGTCGCGCTCGCAGACCGCCACCAGCTCGACGTCCGGGATCCTCTTCCACGCCGGGATGTGATTGATCTGGGCCGTCGCCCCCACGCCGACCAGCCCGATGCGAAGCGTCTTGCGGGCCACTCCTGACCTCCCTCGTACGGGTTGCGATCCGCCCCGGCCCGCGGCTTCCGTGCCGCTCCCCGGCGGACCCGGCCACCCTCGTTCCGAACCGCGCACTCTAGGGAGCGCCCTCCGAAGCGTCAAGCCCGAGGGCGGCCGATTCCGCGGGCGTGAGGCCGTAGCGCCGCAGCTTCTTGAGCAGCCCCTGGCGCGACAACCCGAGCGAGCGGGCCGCCTGCGACTTGTTGCCGCGCGAGCGCTCGAGCGCCTCCCGCAGGCGGCGCTCCTCGAGCGCCCGCGTCTCGGCGTGCAGCCCGCCCGGCCCGCCCCGCGGCGGGCCCCCGAGCGGGGTCTCCGGCCAGTGCTCGAGGCCCACGCGCTCCCCGGCGCCGGCCACGTGCACCGCGTAGGCGCAGGCGTTCGCCAGCTCGCGCACGTTGCCCGGCCAGGCGTAGCCCCGCAGGTGCGCGAGCAGCTCCGGGGTGGGCTCCGGCGGCGCGCCGCCGGAGCCCACCCCGGAGCTGC
>CAZSQE010000237.1:0-4194 GCA_964608905.1 uncultured bacterium
CCGGGCGCGCGTTCGCCCGCTGCGTGCGTACCGGCCTCGCCCCCGGCGGGGCCGCGGCGGCCCCCGGTGCGCTTCTCGGTGTCGCGGATGCGCTGCTCCAGCTCGGCGATGGACTCCTCGGTGCGGCGCCGCTTCTCGGACGTGGCCGCCTGCCACTGGCGCACCTGCTCGGCGAAGTCCTCGGAGCGCGCGCGGGTCTCCATCTCGATGAGCTTGGCCGCCTGCTCGACGAGGTGGGCGAGCTGGCCGCGCCGCTGCTCGAGCGTCTGGCGCCAGCGCCCGAGGTGCTGGTCCATGCGCCCGCGCCACTCGGCCCGCTGGCGCGAGCGCTCGCGGCGCTGCTCGGCCATCCGTCCCTGCGCGGTGAGCCAGGCGGTGGACAGGCGCCGGCGCAGCTCCTCGAACTGGCCCCGCCGCAGGTCGGCCTTGCCGAGGCGCACCTGCAGCTCCTTGATGCGCTGCGTCACCTGGATCGGGTCGTCCTCGCCGGCGCGGGCCACCGCCTCGGCGACCGGCGCGACCAGCTCGGCGTACGCCTGCTCCTGGCGGGCGCCGTGCTTGAGGCGCAGCGCCTCGCGCGCGGCGCGCCAGCGGTCCCAGCAGGCGCGCCGGTCGGGACCGATGAGGAGCTGGCCCGGGCTGCCCGGCGCGGTGTCGGCGAGCAGGTTGCGGATCTGGTTCAGCATCGACTCGGCGCGCCGGCAGGCGGTGCCGTCCCCGGCGGACTCCGTCAGCGCCTCGGCGGCGCGCAGCTTCTCGTCCACCGTCTCGCGCGCCTCGATGGACTGGTAGCGGCGCGACTCCCACTCCTCGTTCTGCGCCCGGCGCGCGTCGGCGCCCGCCTGCTTGAGCGTCTTCCACAGCCGGTGGCGGTCGTGCGGGTGCAGGGGCCGCAGTTCCTTGAAGAGCGAGTGGATCGCACGCTCGTGCACGAAGAACTCGCGGAAGATCCGGCGCGCGCCGTCCATGTGCCCGGTGCGCAGCGACTCGATCTCGCTCTCCAGCCGCTGCGCGTGCTCGAGCGCCAGGTGGTCGTGCTCGGGCTGGACCTGCTCCGCGGTGGCGTGCGGCGGTTCCTCGGGGAGCGGCGCCTCGGGCTGGTGCTCGGGCTCGGGCTCGTGCCCGGGCAGGAGCAGGAGCTCGTGATCGGGTCCCGGCAGGAGCAGGGGCTCGGGCGTCGGCGGGACCGTGGCGACGCCGGGCTCGGGCGACGGCACAGCGGTCTCGACCGGCGCGGGAGCGGGCGCGGGCTCGGGCGCAGACTCGGGCTCGAGCGCGGACTCGGGCTCGGGCTCGGGCGCGGGAGCCGACTCCGTCACGGCCTCGCTCTCCGGTGCGACCTCGGACTCCGTCACGGCCTCGCTCTCCGGTGCAGCCTCGGGCACGGCCTCCGCTGCGCGCCCGGACTCCGGCGTGGAAGCGGACTCCGGCGCGACCTCGGGGACGGGAGGCTCCACGGGGGGCGACGCGTCGGCGGGACTCGGCGGGTCCGGCGGCAGTCCAGGGTTCTGGTCCATGCGCAGAGCATACCGCAGCCGCCCGGAACGCGCAGGAGCGGCCGGGCGACCCGGCCACTCCCGGTGGAACGCCGCCCGGGGGACCGGGCGGAAGTCGAGCTATTGCTGGACGGTGGCCGTGGAGCGGCCCCCCCGGCGCACGAGCCACCAGACGAGCCAGGCCAGCAGCACGATGGGCAGGGCCGGCAGCAGGACGGTGAACAGCAGCGGGATGCCCACGAGGACGGCGAGCAGGATGCCGCCGAGGAGCAGGAACGGGAGCATCAGCAGGGCGCCGAGCAACTTGAAGGCGAAGCCGAGGATGCGGAACGGCAGCATCACGAGCCACAGCACCAGCGCCACGAGGCCGCCGATCGCGCCGAGGACAGCGAGGGCCACCAGGCCCGCCAGCCCGATTGCCAACAGTTCCAGCACCTTCCCGACCTCCTGAGAGCCTGTCCGGGCTCTGCCTGCCGGCCCGCGACGCCACTTCCGGGTGCGCGTCCGGACCCCACCGCACGGTCGGCCGCGTCCCTGGGCCGACGTCGTGATGGTACTACGAGGGCGTCCGGTAGGGGGTTGCGGGAATCGGACAGGCTCCGGCGGGGGCCCGCCCACGGGTTCGGTCCGGCGCCGCCGGCCCGTCCACTACCCGAGGCGGCGGAAGAGGTTGCGCCGGACCGGGGCGCTGCTAGAGTGGCCCCGTTCCCTGGGTTCTGGCTGCCCCGCCGCACGCGTGGCGGGGGCCGAGGCGGCGGGCGACGCCGCTCGTGGAGGCCGCATGGCGACCACCCGCATCACCGTGAAGCTCGACGGCTCGCTTCGCGTCGAGGGCGACTTCGAGATCGTGGACTCCGAGGGCCGGTCCTTCGGCCTGGCGGGCCGCACGCAGACGAGCCTGTGCCGCTGCGGCCACTCGCAGAACAAGCCGTTCTGCGACGGCGCGCACCGTGCGCACGGTTTCGACTCGAAGCCCGTCGCCTTCGACCTCGAGCCGCCGAAGGCCTAGGAATCCTCCCATGCGACGCGCCCCCGTGTCCCTCGCCGCCCTCGCCGTCCTCGCGCTGCTCGCCGCCGCGCCGGCCGCGGCCCAGCGCGACTGGAGCAGGACCGTCATCCAGCCGCAGCCGCTCGCCGAGAACCTGTGGATGCTGAGCGGACTGGGGGGGAACCTCCTGCTCTGCGCCGGGCCGGACGGCGCCCTGCTCGTGGACGCGCAGTACGCGCCGCTGGCGGGGAAGATCCGCGCCGCGGTGGACTCCCTCGGCCGGGGAGCCCCGTTGCGCTTCGTCGTGAACACGCACTACCACGGCGACCACGTCGGCGGCGACTCGGCCATGGCCGCCGCCGGCGCCGCCATCGTGGCGCACGAGAACGTGCGCGCGCGCATGATGGTGCCGCGCTACAACGCCACCTTCGGCGACACGACGAAGGCCACGCCGCGGCAGGGCTGGCCGGTCCTGACCTTCGTCGACTCGGTGACCTTCCACCTGAACGGCCGGGCGCTGCACGTCGTCCACCTGCCGCCCGGCCACACCGACGGCGACGCCTACGTGTGGGTCCCCGACGCCGACGTCCTGCACGCGGGCGACCTGCTCTTCAACGGCACCTACCCGGTCATCGACGTGGCCGCGGGCGGGTCCGTCGGCGGGATGATCCGCTCCGTGGACGCCCTGCTGGCCATCGCCGGGCCCGGCACGCGCGTCGTGGGCGGGCACGGGCCGCTCGGCGACCGCGCGGCGCTGCAGCGCTTCCGCGACATGCTGGCCACCGTGCGGGACCGGGTCACGCCGCTGGTGCGGGAGGGGAAGACCCTCGAGGAGATCGTGGCGGCGAAGCCGCTCGCCGACCTCGACGAGACCTGGGGCAAGGGATTCATGCGGACGGAGCGATTCCTCGGCGCCGTCGTCTCGGACCTGGCGCGGACGCACGCGCCGGGCGGGACGGCGCGCTGAGGCCCACTCACCGGAGGAGGTCCTGGTCATGCGCAAGACGAGGTGGACGTTCGTGCTGGCCTTCAGCGTGGTCGCGCTGCTCGGCCTGGGCTGCGCCGGGGACGTCGCGGAGCAGGTGATGGCGAGCCCCGACCTGCAGGCGAAGATCCTGGACATGGTCAGCGCGGACCCGGAGGCGGCCGGCGGCATGGTGGACCGGCTGCTCGGTGCCGACAGCACCCGCGCCCTGGTCGTCGAGAAGCTGGTGAGCAGCGCGGGTGGGGCGCGGGCGGTGATGGAGGCGGTGGCGAAGAACACGACGCTGCTCGACGGCGCCATCAACCTGGCGGTGCAGGACCCGGTCACGCGCCAGCACGTGCTCACGCTGGTCAAGGGCATCAACATGGCGGCCCGCTAGCCACGGGGCGGGAAGACGCGCGGCCCGGGCGGCAGAGCCGCCCGGGCCGTCTCGTGGGTGGGCGCGGGGGTCAGGCCGCGGCGCCCATCCCGTCGTCGACCGCCTCCCCGGCGTCCGTCTCTCCGGCCGCGGCGGTGGCCCGGTCCCAGTCGGCCGCCACCACGCCGTCGCGGACCAGCGCGGCGATCGCCGCGTCCATGGCGCACGTGCCCTCGTCCGCGGTGCTCCGCAGCACGATCGCCTCGACCGCCGCGGCCGCGTGCAGGCAGGCCGCCACGAGGCTCGGCTGGTCCTGCTCGCCGATCGAGGCCGCCACATCCACCAGCTCGTCCTGAAGGCGGACGAG
>CAZSQE010000238.1:0-4191 GCA_964608905.1 uncultured bacterium
GGCGGCGTGACAACCGCCGGCTTGCTTGGGGCGGGCGGCTCGACCATGGCCGCCATAGCCCCCTGAACGCGCGGCGTCGAGCGCGCCAGGCCGACCGCGGCGCCGGCGCCGGTGTCCTCGCCTATGCTGGCGAAAACCTTGCTCGGCGACGCGATACCGAGGGCGGCCTTGGCGGCGCCGATCGCGTTCGTCGCTACGCCGGTCACGGCGGCAGCGACCGCGCCGCCGCCCGCCGTGATACCGCGCACGAGGCCGGCAATCAGGTCGCCGCCGAGCGCCTGCAGCTGCGCGGGCACGCCGCGGAGGAACGCGAGGGCACCGTCGATAGCGCCCGAGAACCCGGCGAGCACCGCGGAGCCGGCGGATTGTGCCGCGCCAGCGAGCGCGCCAAGCGCCGCCCGCACGGGCGCCGTGACACCCCACAGCACACGGAGCGCGTTGCCGGCCGAGATGAACGAGGCCGCCAGCACGCCCCCGGCGAGCGCGGCAACGCCGGCGAGCGCGGCGACCAGCGCCCCGGCGCCGGCGACCAGCACGATCAGCACCGGCGCGAGCATTTCCCCGGCCTTGGCGATCGACGCGAGCGAGGCCTCGAGATCGAAGCCTTCCGTGTCGATATCGAACAGGGCCGCCAGCTTGGCGATCGTCGGCTTAACCGCGATGTAGGCCTTAAGCACGCCGATCCCAACGCCGAGCGCGAAAGCCTCGACCGCCCAGGCGGCGAGCTGCGCCTGATTGATCAACGGCTGGAACACGCCTTCAAAGACGGCCTTGACGGCGCGCCCGGTGGCCGAGTTTTGGTCAAGCAGGTCGACCAGCGTTTGCAGGCCGTTCAACACGGGCTCGATATTCAGCCCACCGAACACGTCGCCCATGTTCGCGCGGAGCTGCTTTGCAAGACCGGTCGTGCTCGTCATCTGCTTCGCGACGACGCCGCCGAAATTCCGTTGCGCGTCGCGGGCGAAGTCTTTGACGGCGAGCTTTCCGGCCTTGATCTGCTCGACATACTGCGCCGCGCCACCCTGCCCGAGCGCAGACTCGGCGAGCGCGGCCGCGCGGAGCGCGGCGGGCATTTCGGCCGCCGACACCTTGGCATCCTGCAACGACTTGGCGAGGCCCTGCAACGAGGCGCCGGATACCATTGTCGTCCGCTCGAGCCCGCCGATCGTACCGCGCAACGCGGCGAGCGACGGATCCGCCGCGTCGGCCGCGGCCGCGAGAAGCGCCGCATCCCGGCGCGTATCGGCGAGGCCGATCGCCCATTTCGCGATCGCCGCCACGCCGACGACGACCGCGGCGCCGAGGGCGACGACAGCCAACGCGGCAGCGGCCGCGGCGCTCGCGGCGAGCAGCAGCACCGCGTTGCCGCGGCCGACGACCTGCGAGAGATCCGCAAACCCCTTGGCAGGCGCGATCAGCCGCGCGCCCAGGCGCCCGGCGCTCGTGCCGCTCGCGGAAAGACCCGCCTGCAGTTTGGCGAGGCCCTCCGAATTCATCGCGAGGCGCTTGTCTACGTGCGCCGCGGCGGCGCGCACGTTGCCGAGCTGCTTTGCGAGCGCGGCCTCTGACGCGGCCGCCTTGGCGGCGTCCGTCTCCAGGGCGCGCAGGGTTTCCTTGTAGGCGTCGAGATTGCTTTCGGCAGCGGCGACAGCGGCGGCGAGCTCGAACGGGATCACCCCGCCGTTACTCTTGGCGGCGCGCTCCGCGGCACGCGAGGCGCGCACGAGGGCCTGCTCTAGATCGCGCCATTGCGCGTTGCCCTGGGCGAGCGCGGCGCCCGCCGTCGAGCTCGCCGCCTGGGCGGCCTGAAGGCTGGTCGCCACGCGCTGCGCGGCGAGGCCGAAGTGTTCCGCGCCCTTGCCACTGTTCGCGAGCGACGCGGTCAACTGGTCCAGCTGCGCGAACGTCTCCGACCCGGACATGCGGGCGGCAATGTCGATCGCGTACTGTACCGAATCAGCCACGGGAGAGCGCTCCTTCAATGAGTGTTAGCACGGCGGCGACCCGAACCGCCGCCGCGCGTGCGTCCACGCTATCCCCGTCCGCGGGGGGCGCCCAGGCGAGGAGCCCTTCAGCGAACCGCCCCACGCTGGCGCGCATTTCGCGCGCGGCGGCGGCTATCCTTTTCCCTCCTCGGCTGCCTTCCCGGTGGCGAGGTCAAGCGCCGCCGTGCCAAGCGCCGTCAGAAGCGCAGGCCGCGCGGCGAGCAGCGCCGTCCGCTGGTCGCCGGTCGGGTAGACCAGGCACGCGGAAGCGATCTCCTCGGCGGCCCGGATCCCGTCGGCCTTGGCGCCCTCGCGCGTCAGGCGATCCTTGTACCGCTTCATTTCGACGCCGTTCGGCGTCCGAACGGCGGCGAGCACGGGCAGGCCGACCGCGAACGGCACCTCGCGAACGGCGACGTTGCTGTCGCCGAGCTCGACCTCGAGCGCGTCGATTGCCGCCAAGTCGATCGCGCGCTGCTCGAGCTCGAGCTCGGCGAGCTCGGCCTTGCGCGCCGCGCGGCGGGCTTGGATCTGTTCCAGCGTGTCGGTCATAGCAGCACGACCTCCACCCCGTCGATGACCCGGACGATTTCCTTGACGTGAAGCGTGACGTCAACTTGCTGCGCGTCGGTGCCCTCGGCGCCGGATTCCGCGTCACCGACCACGCGGCAGCCCTTCCAGCGCTTCAGGAAGATTTCGTCGCTGCCGGGCGGGGTGAACTGGATCTCGACGTCGAAATGCACGAGCGAGAGAATCTTCTGCGATCCGCGCGCGGGGGCCGCACTGAGCAGGCCGCGCAGGAACCGATTGTGCCCCTCGCGATAGAGCTTGAACGAGGCCTCGTTCTTGCCCTTGCCCGTGGTCGTTTTCATGACCCGGCCGCCGGCGACCGTCTCGCCGACCTCGACAGTCGAGCTGTCGTCGAGGCTGACGATATCCTTCGCTTCGAGCAAGGGCACGTCCGTGCCCGTGAGACGGACGATCACGTCGGCCCAAGAGGGCGCGATCCCGTTATAGACCGGGTAGTCGTTATTCGCGGCCATGCTTACTGCCCTCCGGACACGACGCGAACGCGCGTGTCAACACTGTGGATCGTTCCGTTCAGGTTCAGGTCGAGCACGCCGGTCAGCACGGCTTCGGCGACGTTCAGGACGTCGGTGCTCGACGGCGTCCAAGTCGCCGAGGACGCCCGCGGGCCTTCCCCGCGGCTCGTCAGCAGGGCCAAGCCGAGGGCGGCGTTGACCTCCGTTGCGATCGTGTTCAGCGCCTCGCGCGTCGCGGTGCCATCGGCGTTCAGCGTGAGCGACCGGCCAATCACGTTTTCCGTGGCGAGCTGCACCGTCATGCACGCGAGATTCACGACCGCGGCATTGTGCGTTTGCGACAGCAGGGACGCGTCCGCGGCGCGCGTGAGCGACATTGCGACGAACGCGCCGCCGGGGCCGTTCGCCCAGGTTCGCAGGGTGGTGAACCGCGCGGCGCAACCGGCGCCGCCGTCAACGCGGTCGTCCCATTCGACCAGGTTCCCTGCCGCGTCGAGCAGGCTCGCGCCGACGGGGCCGTCGCTCTTTCGCCACGTCGCTACGTGAAGGTCGTGCTGATACTCGCGGCACGACGCGAACCAGCCCGCGGGCGTCCGCCGCGCCCAGGACGAGAAGGGCGACATCACCCGCCCGCGGCCCGCCGACAGATCGATCCGCGGCTGCGCGTCGATCGACGCAAACTCGGCGTCGATCGCGGCCATCCACGCGGCCTTGGTCTGCCCGGCCGTGATCGTGACGGCGTCGGCGCGGATCGTCTCGTCGGCCAGCACGCCATCGAGGTCGAGCACGGCGTCCGTTACCGAGGCGACCGTGCGGGTTCCGTCGTTGCTCACGGACCCGGCCACCGTGACCGAATCGCCGACCCTGAAACCGTCGTCGAGCCACGAGCCGCGCGAGCGCGTCACGGTGTCCCCGGCGGCGTCGAACACGAGCGCCTCGTGTCCAACGATCGTCACGCCCGAAACGGGCCCCTCGTCCGCAAGGGCGTCGGCGCCGAGCGTCAGCACGGACGCGGCGACGTCCGCGAGCACCGCGGCGGCCGTGATATTGTTCCCGGTGCTGCCGGTCACATTGATCAGGTCGCCCGCCTGGAACCCGTCCGCGATGAAGCTTCCGGCGTCGCCGCGGGTGATCGTGTCGCCCGCCTCGCCGACCTCGGCGAA
>CAZSQE010000239.1:0-4183 GCA_964608905.1 uncultured bacterium
GGCGTCAGGCCCGGAGGGGCGTCAGGCCCGGCGGGGCGTCAGGCCCGGCGGGGCCTCGGGCCTTCAGCGCCGCGCGGGGCTGCCCGCGTGATGCCGGGGCTCCACGGCCTCCCCGCTCCAGCGGTACACCGCCAGCCCCACCCACCAGGCCAGCGGCAGCCCCGCCAGGGCGAGCCCGGCCATCACGTACGGGTCCGCGAAGGCCGTCAGACCCGGCAGCTCGGTCGGCATGTCGGGGAGCCGCAGCAGCCCGGAGACCGCCGGGCCGGTCAGCAGCCGCCAGGCGGAGGTCGCGGCCCGGGCCAGGAGCGGGTACTGCCAGAGCACGAGCGCGGCCAGGGTCGTGGCCAGCATCGTCGCCGGCTCGGTCAGCGTCCGCGCCCACCAGGGCAGCGCCTCGGGCTCGGCCCAGAAAGCCAGCCGCGTCCGCCGGGCGCGGGCGACGCGGGCCATGACGCGCTCGGCGAAACCGTCCGGCGCGGCGGCCAGCGCGCGCTCCAGCGCCCGGTCGAGCGCGCGGGCGTCGGCCAGCGCCGCCGCACAGCCGGCGCAGCCGGCGGCGTGGGCCTCGTGGGCGGACGTCCCCGCCGCGGGGCTCCCGTCGTCGAGCCAGCGCGCGAAGCGGGCGCAGTCGTTCACACTTCCTCCCGCGGCCAGGCCGCGCGCAGGGCGGCGCGCGCCCGCGACAGGTGCGTCTTCACCGTGTTCTCCGGCATCCCCAGGATCGCCGCCACCTGTTCCACCGACCGGTCCTCGTAGTAGTACAGCGTCACCGCGGCCCGCTGCGCCGCGGGCAGGGCGCTCACCATCCGCTCGAGCCGCCGGGCCTGCTCCACCGCCTCCGGGCTCCCCGCTCTCCCGGGCGCCGGCGTCCGTTCCGCCAGGTCCGCGGCCGCCTCGCCCCCCAGTTCCCTCCCGCGCCGCGACCGGAGCTGCTCGAGCCGGTCGAAGGCGCGGCGCGCCACGATGCGGTACAGCCAGGTCCCGAAGCTCGACTCGCCCCGGAAGCGGGCCAGCGCGAGCCACGCGCGCAGGAACGCGTCCTGGGCCACCTCCTCCGCGTCGGCGGTCGAGCGCGTGATGCGCAGGGCGAGCCCGTAGGCCTGGTCCTGGTGCAGCACGACCAACTCGCGGAACGCGGACTGGTCCCCGCCCCGCGAGCGCTCGAGCAGGGAGCGGATGCGCGCCTCCCGGGCGTCCCGCGACTCGGGGTCCATCACCCCCTTGGACCGGCCCTGCCGCTCGTCCGGTTTCAAGCCCCGCGCCCCCCGGGTGGGTGATTCCCCTGAAACCCGCCGGCCGGCCGGGCCGGTCCAAGCGGTTGAGACGGTAGGAACGGGCCGGCCCGTCCGGCCCCGGCATCATAGCCCAGAAGGGAGGTCACACGACCATGCTCATCGGCGACATCGGACCCGACGTCATCGCCCCGATCCTCGTCTTCTCCATCCCCATCCTCGCCATCGTCGGTGGCATCACCGCCGGCATCGTCAAGACGATGAGCCGCCACCGCATCATCGAGTTGGCGCAGCGCGAGCGCATCGCCATGATCGAGCGCGGCCTCGACCCGTCGAAGCTCCCGCCGCTGCCGGTCGGCGAGATCGCCGACGACGCCCCGCTGCTGTCCCCGGCCGACGCCGCCCGGCGGCGCTCGCAGGGCCTCATGATCGGCGGGCTCGTGACCCTGGCCGTGGGCCTGTCGCTCGGCGTGATGCTCCACTACCTCGAGGACGAGCCGGGCATCTGGGCGGTCGGCCTCATCCCCACCGCCATCGGCGTCGCCCTGCTCATCAGCGCCGTGCTGGTGCGGCCGCGCAACGGCAGCTAGGAGCCGCCCATGTGCTGGACCGATGAATCGGTGATCGCGCCGATGCTGGTGTTCGCCATCCCGATCGTGGCGGTGGCGGGCTGGATCATGGCGGGCGTCGTCCGCACCATCAGCGCCCACCGCCTGCTCGAGGCGGCCGTGCAGGAGCGCATGGCCCTCGTCGCGCGCGGCGTGGACCCGGAGCGCATCCCCGCCGTCACGAGCCTCGGCGGGCTGCGCATGGACGCCGCCGCCTACGAGCGCCACCGCGCGCAGGGACTGTTCGTCTGGGGGCTCACGCTCCTGGCGGGCGGGGTGACGTTCGCCCTGGTCGCCGGCAACCTCGACGGGTGGACGGAGACCGACTGGCCGCTGGGCGTGGTCGCGGCCTCGATCGGCGCCGCGCTGCTGCTGAGCAGCGCGCTCGTCTGGCCGAAGGGCAAGCGCTAGCGGCTCGCCGCGGCACGACGCGGCCCGGCTCCCACGACCTCCCGGGAGCCGGGCCGTCGTTCGAGCCTCGCTACCTCCGCAGCCGCCAGAGCGCGAGCGGGTCCACGAAGACCGAGGCGGTGTGCCGCTTGACGTCCGGCAGGGAGCCGGACTGCGGGTACTCGGCGTAGTCGTAGCGCACGCCGGCCACTCCGGCGATGGGCAGGCCGACGCCCACCCCCCAGGTCGTCCCCTCGATGTCCCCCGTCCGGTCGGTCACGTGCCCGACTCGCAGCGACAGCACGTTCAGGCACGTGAGCTCCCCGCCCACGTGCGTGACGTCGTAGCCGTAGGCGCTCCAGTCGCCCGCCTGGACGTGCTCGTCGTCGCAGGCCACGCCGACCGACAGGAGCGGGTCGAGCCCGCGCAGCAGCACGGCGGGGAACGCGGTCGTCCCGGACCACGCCGCGGGCGGCCCGACCGCGAGCCGCACCGAGCCGCCGAGACGCCGCATGCGCGAGGGAGGCCAGGCCGCGTCCTCGCTTGGGAAGGTGAACTCGACGTCGTTGAAGTTGAGCACCGACAGCCCGAAGCCGGCGTCGAGGCGCACGGGGACGGCCGCGCCGCCGAGGACGCCGAGATCCAGCCCGGCGCGCGCCAGCAGGCCGATGTCGCAGGGGTTGCCCGACGCCTCGGCGAACATGCCGGGATGGAGCTTCACCTTCACGTCCTTGCGGGCGAAGCCGACGGCCAGGTCGAGGTTCCTCGCCAGCGCGGCCACGGGCGACCCGGGCGCGATCGAGCGGACGAGCCCGGACGCGCTCAGGCCGACCGTGATGGCCCCGACCTCCTCGTACGACTCGAACTCCCCGAGTGCGTGGCCGTACTCGTCCACCCACGTGCTCGGCCCGTAGTCGAGCTTCGTGCGGCCGACCTCCATGCCCACCCCGTACGCCGCGAACGTGACGCGGTCCGACGTGAGGAACACGTCCGTGGCCAGGCCCGGGACGAGCTGGCTGCGCGCGTACTGGTAGCGCACGCCCCGGTGATAGCCGAGCAGCGCCGGGTTGGCCCAGTAGTTGGGCTCGGCGCTCCAGAACACCGCGGCGCTGGCGCCGCCCATGGCGGACGAGATCGCCGAGCCGTCGATGTCCATGCTGCGGGCCGTGCCCTGCGCGGCGGCCGGCGAGGCGATGACCGCGAGCGGCAGGAACGCGAGGGCGAAGCAGAGTCGGACTTCCCACCGGTTCTGGGACATGAGGCGCTCCGGGTGCGGGTGCGGGGGGATTCCCGCGGCCGCCCCCAGCCTACACCCGCCCGGGCGCCGCGGGCCCGTGCCGCGGCCGGCCGTCTCTATCGCGCCGGACCGTCCGCCGAGCGAAGCTCCAGCCACTGCACGCCGGCGGCCCAGACGTCGGGGTCGAGGCCGGCCAGGTGCTCGTGGCGGTGGCGGTGGCAGGTCATGACGATGACCTGGTGCTCGCGCGCCAACTGCTCGATGAGCAGGCGCATGCCGGCGCGGGCCCGCTCGTCGTCGCTGTTGGCGAAGACGTCGTCGCACAGCAGCGGCAGCGGGTCGCCCGGCTTCGAGAGGAACTCGCTCAGCCCCAGGCGCACCGCCAGGTGCAGCTGGTCGCGCGCCCCGGACGAGAGCTGCAGCAGCGCCTTGCCGCGCGTGAGGCGCTGGCCCCCGGGCAGGCCGAGCGAGAAGTCGAGGTCGTCGCCGAAGCGCACGTTCTCGAGCTGCGAGCCCATGCCGGCGAGCAGCTCGCCGACGCGCCGGGTGAGGAACTCCGCCCAGCGCTTGTGGGTCTCCTGCGCGACCTCCTGGATGGTCGTCACCGCCAGCTCGACGCCGCGCTTGAAGCGCCGCGCCCGCTCGAGCCCCTGCTCGACCCGCGCCTGCTCGGCCAGCAGCTCGGGTTCGCGCGCCGCGGCACGGCGCACGAC
>CAZSQE010000240.1:0-4175 GCA_964608905.1 uncultured bacterium
GCGGCGGCCGTCCCGGCGGCGGGCCCCCCGCGGAGGGCCGGCTCCGGCGGCAACTCCGTGCGGATCGTGGGTGGAGTCTCCACGGTCACCTCAGTTCCTCCCCGGCACGCGCCTGAGCGTCAGGCGCAGGACCGCCGACATCAGCGTCACCAGGATGAGCAGCACCAGCGCCCCGGTCCAGGCCTGGCGGTTCCAGTCCTCGTAGGGGGAGCGCGCGTAGTCGAAGATGAACACCGGCAGCGAGGCCATGGGCTGGTCGAGCCGGAGCGACCAGAAGCGGTTGCCGAGCGCGGTGAAGAGCAGCGGCGCGGTCTCGCCCGCCGCGCGGGCCAGCGCCAGCATGGTGGCGGTCACGATGCCGCCGGAGGCGGCCGGGATCACCACCTGCTGGATGGTCCGCCAGCGCGGCGCCCCCAGCGCCAGGGCGGCCTCGCGGTACGAGCGCGGCACCAGCAGCACGACCTCCTCGGTGGAGCGGACGATCGTCGGCAGCATGAGGATGCCGAGCGCCACGCCGCCGGCCAGGGCGGAGAAGTGCCCCATCGGCACGACGACCAGCCCGTAGGCCACCACGCCCACCACGATCGAGGGCACGCCGGCCAGCACGTCGGCGGTGTAGCGCACCAGGGCGGCCAGCCGCCCGCGCCCGTACTCGGCCAGCCACACGCCGGCGCCCACGCCGACCGGCACGGCGAACGCCGCGCCGAGCCCGACCAGCACGAGCGTGCCGACGATGGCGTTGGCCATGCCGCCGCCGGGCTCCCCGACCGGCTTCGGCATGTGCACGAAGAAGCCCAGGTCGAGCGCCGGCAGCCCCTTCTCCAGCAGGTGCCAGACGATGAGCGCCAGCGGCAGGATGACCAGGGCGGCGGCCAG
The DNA here is from genome assembly GCA_964608905.1 of uncultured bacterium. Classification (GTDB taxonomy): domain Bacteria; phylum Eisenbacteria; class RBG-16-71-46; order RBG-16-71-46; family RBG-16-71-46; genus JANXPZ01. The sequence continues at coordinate 877 of CAZSQE010000240.1, forward strand.
CCAGCAGGCCGCCAGGCCGGCACGGTCGCGCAGCCGCCGCGCCCGTGACGGCCGCCCCGGCGCGAGGCGCGCCAGGGGCCTACGCGACGCCGGCGACATCGCGCCTCCCTCCCGTGGCCCAGTGCACCAGCGCCCGGGCCACGGCGTTGACGAGCAGCGTGAGCACGAACAGCACGAGCGCGATCTCGACCAGCGCCGAGATATACAGGTCGCCGGTGGCCTCGGTGAACTCGTTGGCGATGACGCTGGCCATGGTCGCGCCCGGCGCGAGCAGCGAGGCCGAGATGCGGTTGGTGTTGCCGATCACCATGGTGACCGCCATGGTCTCGCCCAGCGCGCGGCCCAGCGCCAGGATGACCGCACCGAGAATCCCGGGGCGCGCGGCGTCCAGCACCACGCCGATCGCCTCGCTGCGGGTCGAGCCCAGCGCCAGCGAGGCCTCCCGCAGGCTGCGCGGGGTCGAGAGCAGGATCTCGCGCGAGAGCGAGACGATGGTGGGCAGCACCATCACCGCCAGCACGATCCCGGCGTTCAGCATGCCGATGCCGAAGGGGTAGCCCTGGAAGAGTGGGAGGAAGCCGAGGTGCCGCACCAGCCAGGGCTCGACCGCGCCGCGCAGGAAGGGCGCGAGCACGAACAGCCCCCAGATGCCGTAGACGATGCTGGGGATGGAGGCCAGCAGCTCGACCACGAACGCCACCGCGTCGCCGAGGCGCCGCGGCGCCAGCTCGGCGAGGAACACCGCGGTGCCGATGCCGAGCGGCACGGCGAGCAGCATGGCGAGGGCCGAGGAGACCAGCGTGCCGTAGAGGTACGGCAGCGCGCCGTAGCGGTCGGCCACCGGGTCCCACTCGGTCGAGGTGAAGAAGCCCCAGCCGAGGGTCCGGACCGACAGCCCGGCGCCGCGCGCCGACTCGTAGACGATCAGCGCCGCGACGACGAAGACGAAGAGCGCGAAGCTACCGAGCAGGGCGCGGTGGACGTCGTCGGCCCAGCCCCGGCGCCGCGCGGCGCCGGGCCGGCGGACGGGCCGTGCCAGAGCCTGCGCTCCGACCGCCGGACCGCCCACGCCCGTTCCCCCCGCCCCGCTCAGCGGCCGCCCGTCAGCGGCTTGCCGCCGGCGGTCAGCTTGCGGACGTTCGCCTCGTTCACCTCGATCAGGGCGGCGGGCAGCCGCGCGTAGTCGAGCGCCTCGACCATCGCCTGGCCGTCGCGCATCGCCCAGCGGATGAAGTCCGCCAGCGCGCGGCCCTTGACCGGGTCCCTCTGGTCGCGGGTGACGAGCAGGTAGGTGAGCCCGGAGATGGGCCAGGCGTCGGGCGCGGGCGAGTCGATGATGGGGGTGCGGGCGTCCTTCGCCAGCGCGGCCGCCGCGCCCGCCACCGCGGCGGTCGTCGAGGCCAGCGTCGGCTCGACGAAGCGCCCCGCCCGGTTGCGCAGCAGGGCCATCGGCAGCCGGTTCTGCTTCGCGTAGGCCAGCTCGACGTAGCCGATGGCGCCCGGCGTCTGCCGGACGAGCCCGGCCACCCCGTCGTTGCCCTTGCCGCCGACGCCGCTCGGCCAGCTCACCGAGGTGTTGGCGCCGACCAGGTCCTTCCACTCGCCGCTCACCGACGAGAGGTAGGTGGTGAAGATGCTCGTGGTGCCGCTGCCGTCCGAGCGGTGCACCGCCAGGATGGGGGCGGTCGGCAGCGCCACGCCGGGGTTGGCGGCGGCGATGCGCCGGTCGTTCCAGGCGGTGATGCGGCCCAGGTAGATGCCGGTGAGGACCTCGGGGGTGAGCCGCAGCCGCGCCTTCAGCCCGGGCAGGTGGTAGGCGAGGACCACGGCGCCCGCGACGGTGGGGAAATGGAGCACCGGGCGGGGCATCTCGCGCAGGCGGTCGTTCGAGAGCGCCGCGTCGCTGGCCCCGAAGTCCACCGTGCCGGCCTTGACCTGCTGGATGCCGGCGCCGCTGCCGATGGACTGGTAGTTGATCGTCACGCCGGTCTTCTGGCGGTAGGTGTCGAACCACTTCGAGTAGATGGGGTACGGGAACGTGGCGCCGGCGCCGGTGAGGTTCTGGGCGGCGGCCGGGACCGCGGCGGCGACGAGCGCGACGAGCGCGAGCGCCGCGCCGGTGCGGAGGGACGGGCGGGACATGGTGGGCTCCTTCGGGCTCAGGACTGGGGCCGGCTGAAGAGGTAGTAGAAGGTGACGCGGGCCTGCAGGTCGTGCTGGGCCGGCGGCCGGCCGGCGCCGCGGCGCAGGTACTGCGTGGCCTCCACGTTGGGCATGACGTGGACGTCCTTGACCGGCTGCCAGTCGAGGCCGGCGATCCACAACTGCGTGTCCACGCGGTCGGCGGCGCGGTGGTCGGGCTGCCAGAGGTCGAACCGCGCGAAGCCGGCGAGCTGCGGGTGGAGGGAGCCGCGCGCGAACACCGACCAGCCGCGCGGCTCCTGGTTGGGCCGGCCGGCCAGGCGGTTCACGCGGGCCAGCGCCTCGGCGCCCAGGGCCCAGCGCCGGAACTCGTACCCGGCGAAGACCTTCCAGGTGGACTGGTCGTTGTTCGCGACCGTGTCGCTGACCGCGGCCCGGCCGGCGTTGACGCGCACGGCCTGGTAGTCGGCGTAGGGCTCGAGCCGCAGGCCGCCCCAGCGGACGGGCAGGCTGAGGTAGACCGTCTTGAACCGGTCGCCCTCGGGCTTCTGGCCGGTGCCGTTGCCGACCATGAGGTTGTAGCCGACGTGGCGGTCCGAGTCCGCCCAGCCGCGCAGCTGCGCCCCCAGGTCCGAGGAGCTGCGCAGCCCCCAGAAGTCGGCCAGCGTCTTCTCGACCGGGCGGTACTGCCAGAACGCCTCGGCGTTCTCGAACATGGGCGTCGTCAGCTCGCCGAAGAGGAAGTCGCCGCGCGGGACGACGCGCTTCACCAGCAGGTAGGCGTTCTTCACGAAGAGGCCGAGCTTGCCCCCGCTCGAGAGCTCCTTGCCGTCCACCTCGAGGCGGACGCGCGTCGCCACCCGCGCGGTGAGGTCGTTGTCGAGCTGGAAGTAGACGCGGCGCATCTGCGCCCCGTTCAGGTCGCGCCCGATGGGCCTGCGACCGTCCACGTTCACCTGTCCCTGGTCCGTGCCCTTCGCGTCGTAGCGGTGCGTCGGGTCCCCCGCGAGGTTGTAGTAGAGGTCGCCGACCACGAGGCCGCTGATCCGGCCGCGCGGGAAGTCCGGCGGGGCCGGCACGACCGGGACCGCGGGCGGGGCCAGCGGCTCGAACGCGGCGGCGCTGTCGGGGGGGACGCCGGGGGACCGGGCCAGCGC
>CAZSQE010000241.1:0-4166 GCA_964608905.1 uncultured bacterium
GGCGAGTGGAAGGCGCCGCTCACCTCGAGCAGGACCACCTTCTTCGCGCCGAACTCCGGCGCCGCGGCCGCGGCGGCCTCGACCGCGGCCCGCTCGCCCGAGAGCACCACCTGCCCCGGGGCGTTCAGGTTGGCGGGCACCACGACGCCGAACGCCTCCACCGCGCGGCAGAGGCGCCCGGCCGCCTCGGGGTCCACGCCGAGCACGGCCGCCATCGCGCCGGGCCGCTGTTGCCCGGCCTCGTACATGAGCGTGCCGCGCAGGTGGACGAGCCGCACCGCGTCGCGGAAGCCGATCGCTCCCGCCGCCACGCATGCCGTGTACTCGCCCAGGCTGTGCCCGGCGCTCCAGTCCGGGCGCAGGCCCCGCTCCTCCAGCAGCCGCCACGCCGCCACACCGTGGGTGAGCAGCGCCGGCTGGGTGTAGCGCGTCTCGCGCAGCCGCTCGGGCGGACCCTCCCAGCAGATGGCCGAGAGGGGGAAGCCCAGCGCCTCGTCCGCCTCGGCGAAGGTCGCGCGGGCGGCCGGGAACGCGTCGGCCAGGGCCCTGCCCATGCCCACGGCCTGGGCGCCCTGGCCGGGGAAGAGGAAGGCCAGGCTCACGAAGCCGCCCCGTGCGCCGCGGCCGTGGTCGCGGCCCCGGTGCCCTGCCGCGCCAGCGTCCAGCGCGCCACCACCGAGCCCCAGGTCAGCCCGCCGCCGAAGGCCATCATGCCGAGGGCGTCCCCCGGCTTCAGCCGCCCCGCCCGCACCAGTTCGTCGAGCGAGATGGGGATGGAGGCGGCCGAGGTGTTCCCGTAGCGGTCGATGTTGACGATGACCTTCTCCGGGGGCAGCTCGAGCCGCTCGCGCGCCGCCTCGATGATGCGCAGGTTGGCCTGGTGCGGGATGACCAGCTCGAGGTCGGCGGGCGAGAGCCCGGCCTGCGCCAGCGCGGCGCGCATGCTGTCCTCCATCCCGCGCACCGCCAGCTTGAACAGCTCGCGCCCGCGCATCCGCACGAAGTGCTCGCGCCGCGCCACCGTCTCGGCCGTGGCCGGGGAGCGCGAACCGCCCGCCGGGATCTCGAGGATGTCGCCCTGCCCGCCGTCGCTGTGGATGGAGACCGACAGGATCCCCTCGCCGGGCTCGCAGGGCCGCAGCACCGCGGCGCCCGCTCCGTCGCCGAAGAGCACGCAGGTGTTGCGGTCCTCGTAGTCGGCGATGCTCGACAGCTCCTCCACGCCCACGAGCAGGACCGTGTCGGCCAGGCCCGCACCGATGAGGGAACGTCCGACCCCGAGGCCGAAGACGAAGCCGCTGCAGGCGGCCGAGAGGTCGTAGGCGGCCGCCTTCGTCGCGCCCAGCTTGGGTTGCAGGTCGCAGGCGCACGACGGCAGCGGACGGTCGGCGGTGATCGTGGCGACGATGAGCTGGTCCACGTCGCCGGGATCCACGCCGGCCATCTCGAGCGCCCGCCGGGCGGCGATGAGCGCCAGGTCGGAGCTGGCCTGGCCCGGCGCGGCGATGTGCCGCTCCCGGATGCCCGTGCGCTCCACGATCCAGGCGTCGGAGGTGTCCACCATCCGCTCCAGTTCCGCGTTCGTCAGCACGCGCTCGGGCACGTACATGCCCGTGCCGGCGATGGTCGCGCCGCGAAGTGCCTCAGGCTGCCGGTTCATGGTCCGCCTCGATCTCCTCTCGGATGTGCTCGTTCACGCGCTGCTCGACGAAACGGCTGAGGGTGCGGATGGCGCTGCGGAAGGCCCGCGGCCCGCTCGAGCCGTGGCCCACGAAGCACACGCCGTTCACGCCCAGCAGCGGCAGGGCGCCGTACTCCTCCCAGTCCACCCTGGCCTGCACGCGGCGGAGCGCGGGGAGCAGGAACAGGGCCCCGATCCGCGCGAGCAGGTCGCGCCGGATCTCGTCCTTGACCATGTGCGCCAGCATCCCGGCCACGCCCTCGGCCGTCTTCAGCACCACGTTGCCGGTGAACCCGTCGGTGACGATGACGTCGCAGGTGCCCTTGGCGATGTCGCGGCCCTCGACGTTGCCGACGAAACGCAGGTGGCGGGAGCGGCGCAGCAGCGGCAGGGTCTCGAGGACCAGGGCGTTGCCCTTGGTGTCCTCCTCGCCGATGGACAGCAGCCCCACCCGCGGCTCGGCGCGGCCCAGCAGGTAGCGCGCGTAGACCGAGCCCATGTGGGCGAACTGCACGAGCCACGCCGGCCTGCACTCGGCGGTAGCGCCCACGTCGAGCACGACCGTCCCGCCACCCGGGTTGGGCATGAAGGCCGCCAACGCCGGCCGGGACACACCCTCGAGACGGCCCAGCCCGAACAGGGCGGTGGCCACCACCGCCCCGGTGTTGCCGGCGCTGAAGACGGCGTCCACCTGGCCGTCCTTGTGCAGCTGCGTCAGCACGCCGAGCGAGGAGTCGCTCTTGCGCCGGGCGGCGGCGGCGGCCTTCTCGGACATCTCGATCCGCTCGGCGGCGTGCACGACCCGCACCGCCTCGCCCTCCTCGGCGCGCACGCGCCGCAGGGCGGCGCGGATCTCGGCCTCGTCGCCCACCAGGGTGGCGCGAAAACGGCCGGGCATGGCGCGCTGGGCCAGCACGAGACCCTCGGCCACGGCCACGGGGCCGTGGTCGCCGCCCATGGCGTCGATTCCGATGTGGGGCACCGGGGCCATCATGCGGGATGGGGCGGGGACCCTAGTCCTCGCGCGGCGGGACGATCTCTTCGCCGTCGTAGAAGCCGCAGTTCGGGCAGATGCGGTGCGGCTGCTTGAGCGTGCTGCAGTGGCTGCAGGGATGGAGCCCCGGCTGCTTGAGCTTCCAGTGCGTGCGGCGCTTCTTGCCGCGGGTGCTGGAGTGTCTCCGCTTCGGTACCGCCATGCTGTCCTTCCTCCTCGTTCAGGGCGCCCCGCCCCGGTTCAACCGTCCGGGCACCCGCAGGGCCCCTCGTTCCGGTCGGCGCCGCACTTCGGACACAGCCCCCGGCAGTCCTCCCGGCAGTGGGGAGACATCGGGAGCTCCAGCAGCAGCACCTCCCGCGCCTCCTCGCGCAGGTCGAGCTGCCGCCCGTCGTGGAACCTCATGTACGCGTCGCGCTCGAGCTCGGCCTCGTCGCGCGCCCGACCGGTGCCGGCCCGCTCGGCGAACACCTCCAGCGCCACCCGGACCGACCGGTCGAAGGCCGCCAGGCAACGCACGCACTCCAGCCGCGCGGTCGCGGTGACGGCGCCGCGGACCGAGACCTTCTCACCCGTCTTCTCGACGTCGAAAGCGCCCCGGATCGCACCCGCCCAGCCATCCTCGGGCAGGTCCAACTCCCGGGCATCCACCTCGAGCTCGACCTGGGTCCTGCCCTGGCGCAACGAGCCGAGGTCTATGGCAAATCTGGACATACAAAATAAGCCCGCCGGGGCGGGGCGTGATGCGACGGGACGTTAGCACAGCCGCGAGAGCCCCGTCCACCCGGCTCTCGCGGAGACACAAGTCGCTGTGGAATCTTCACTTGTCGCCCGGCGACGCTTCACTCGCGCCGGCCAGGACCGCCTCAGCGGGCGAGCGCGGCCACGCCGAAGAAGAACTTCACCTCCCGCTCGGAGCTGGCGGGGCTGTCGGAGGCGTGGACCGAGTTGTACTGCTTGCTCTCGCCGAAGAGCTGCCGGACCGTGCCGGGGGCCGCCTGGGCGGGGTCCGTGGCCCCCACCACCCGGCGCAGCTCGGCGACGGCGTCCTCGCGCTCGAGGCAGACGAGCACGACCGGGCCCGAGGTCATGTATTCCACCAGCGAGTCGAAGAACGGCTTGCCCTTGTGCTCGGCGTAGAAGGTCTGCGCCTCCTCCCGCGTGAGCCGGGCCAGGCGCGCTTCGGCGATGCGGAAGCCGACGCCCTCGACGTGCGCCAGGATGCGGCCGACCAGGTTGCGGCGGACCGCGTCCGGCTTGACGATGAACAGGGTGCGCTCGAGCGCCACGTCATGCTCCTTCCCACCCGGGGCCGCGCGGGCCCCGGGAACGGTCTCGGTGGGTCAGCGCGGCCGGGATCCCCGGGCCGCCTTGCGTGCCGGCTTCGCCCCGCGGGCCGGCTGCTTCGCCTTCGGCCGGCTCGCCGGCTTCGCCTTGCGGGCCGGCTTCGCCTTGCGGGCCGGCTTCGCCTTGCGGGCCGGCTTCGGCTTC
>CAZSQE010000242.1:0-4163 GCA_964608905.1 uncultured bacterium
CGACTGGTGCTGCGGCAGCGCCGGCGTCTACGACCTGGCGCACCCGGCCATGTCCGACGCCCAGCTGGCCCACAAGGTGGACACCATCGCGGCGGTCGCGCCCGAGGTGGTGGTGGCCTCCAACCCCGGTTGCGCGATGCACATGGCGCGGGGCGCCGCCGAGCGCGGGCTCACGGTGCGGATCGAGCACCTGGTCGAGTTGCTGGCGCGCGCCTACCCGCCGCCGGTCGCGCCCCGCTGAGCCGCCGGACGCGACGGGGCCGCGCTGCGGACCGACGCTCCGCGCAGGCCTCGCCGCCACGGAACCGCCGCGCCCGGGAGGGGGCCCGGGGCCCGGTGACCCGTCTCGCGTCCGGGCCCCTTCGGGGGCCGGACCTCGTTTCGACCGCTCTGGGCGAGGCCCGGTCTATGCTTGCTCGTTCCGACCGCTCTGGGAGCGGCCCAAACGCCCCCCACCCCGAGAAAGTGCTTGGAAACCGCGGCCGGAACCTGCTATACACACATCCGGCGTGGGCACCGGACGGTGCCCGTCCGTTCGAGCAGCAAACCTTCACAGGGAAAGGAAGGCACCATGGCGAAGATGCTGACCAAGTCGCAGGTCGCTGCGCACATCGCCGGCAAGTTCGAGCTCACGAAGAAGACGGGCACGATGATCCTCGAGGAGCTGGCCACGCTGGCGGGCAAGGAAGCCAAGAAGAACGGCTTCGTGTTCCCGGGCGTCGGCAAGCTCGTGGTCGTGAACCGCAAGGCGCGCATGGGCCGCAACCCGCAGACGGGCGAGCCCATCAAGATCCCGGCCAAGCGCGTGCTCAAGTTCCGCATCGCGAAGGCGATGAAGGAGCTGGCCCTCAAGGGCAAGTAGTCCCTCGGCAGACTTGCGACGGCCCCGGGCTCCCGAGAGCCCGGGGCCTTTCGCTTGGCCGGCGAACGGCGCGGCGCGCTCCGGACCGCGCGGATCGCCGGCGCGCGGATCGCGGGTGCGTGGATCGCAGGCGCGTGGATCGCGGCCGCGTGGATCGCAGGCGCGTGGATCGCGGGCGCGCGGATCGCGGGCGCGCGCATCGCGGGCGCGTGGATCGCGGCCGCGCGGATCGCGGGCGCGCGCATCGCGGGCACGCAGATCGCGGCCCGCAAGCGGACCGCCCCGGGTGCGCACGCCCGGGGCGGTGGAGCGACGCGGCTCGCTACTTCTTCTTCGCCAGCGCGCGCGCCGCGAAGTCGGAGATGACCGCGGCCAGCGTGTCGGGCTGGTCCTGCATCACCATGTAGCCCGCGTCCTTGATGCGCCGGAAGGCCACGGCGGCGGTGTCCTCGTAGCCGAGCGTCTTGAGCACCGCGCCCGGCGCGCGTCCGTCCTTGAAGAGCCGGTCCGTGCCGACGAACAGGTACGGCACCTGGAGCGACTTGAGCGCCGGGTTCGCGTCGGCCCGGAGCGTGGCATTGATGTAGCTCTTGATGGTCGGCGGCGGCGTCTGGGCGGCGGTCGCGTGGATGGTCACACCCTGCGCCGAGTCCCGGCCGGCCCGCGAGAAGATCATCTTCAGGACCGCGTCGTAGTTGCGGTCCATGTGCGTCTGGAAGTAGCGGATGTCCTGGTCGTCGATGGGCAGCGGCGACTTGAGCCCCGTCTCGACCAGCACGACCCCGCGGGCCCGGCCGGGCTGCGCCTTGAGGGCCATGAGCGAGAGCGTGCCGCCCAGCCCCTTGCCCACGATCACCGTGCTGTCGGGGTTCTGCTGGGCGAGCACCAGGTCGAGCGCTTCGGCGGCGGCCTCGAGCGTGAAGGGGTCCGGCAGCGGGCTGCCGCCGTGGCCCGGCAGGTCCACCAGCACGATACGATGCTGGCCGAGGAGTTTCTTCGCGGTGGGCATCCAGGTCATGCGATTCCCGCCCAGCTCGTGCACCATCACGATGGTCGGGCCCTTCCCCAGCTCGAGGAACTTGGGCGCCACGGGCGGCGCCGCCCGCGCGATGGACAGCGCGAGCGCGAGCGCGACCGCCACCAGCGCGGCCGGGGCCAGTATGCGTACGGTCTTCCGGGTCTTGGTCACGTGACCTCCCTCGGTCTCACGGTGGCGGGGTCGTCGGGCGCCCTCCTGGCACCCACCCCAGGGAAGCCCGCCCAGTGTACCCGCCGGGCCGCCGGGGACGGAAACCGTCCTTGACTACTGCACATCTGTGCAGTAGCTTCCCTCCTGCCAGGTCACCATGAGACAGGAACCCATCGACGAGCCCGTCGCCGTGCGCGCCGACTTCCGGGGCGGCGCGGTCACGCCCATCGCCTTCCGCCTGCGCGGACGCGAGCACCGCGTGGTGCGCGTGAACGCCCGCTGGGTGGACCGCGTGCCGCGGCACCCGCACTTCTACTTCTCGGTCACCGCCGATAGCGGCGACGTCTACCAGCTCCAGCTCCAGGCCGCCGACCTCGTCTGGTGGGTGGACTCGGTGACGCTGGAGGGGTGATGGACGGCGACCGGACGGCCGGGGGCGCGTCGCCGCTCCTGCTGCACGTGGACATCGACGCGTTCTTCGCGTCCGTCGAGCAGCGGCGCGACCCGCGCCTGCGCGGCCGCCCGGTCGTCGTCGGCGCCGGGGTGATCGCCTCCTGCTCGTACGAGGCGCGGCGGGCCGGCCTGCGGGCGGGCATGCCGATCGGCGAGGCGCTGCGCCTCTGTCCCGGCGCCGTCGTCGTCGCCGGCCACGCCCAGGTCTACCGCTGCTTCGCCGCCGCGGTCTTCGAGTGCTGCCGCGCGGTCTCGCCCGCGGTCGAGACCTACCTCGACGAGGCCTACTGCGACCTCACCGGCACGGCCCGCCTGCACGGCGACCCGCTGGCGCTGGCACACCGGCTCCGGCGGGACGTCCACGACGCCACCGGGCTCACCGTGACCTGCGGGCTGGGCCCCAACCGGATGCTCGCCAAGCTCGCCGGCCGCACGGTCAAGCCCGACGGCGCGGCGCGCCTCGACGCGGACGGGGCCGAGGCCCTGCTGCGCGACCTGCCGGTCGGCGAGTTGCCGGGCGTGGGCCACGCGCACGCGCGCACGCTGCGCTCGATGAACGTGCGCACCGTCGGCGAGCTGCGCGCGCTGCCGGCCGAGACGCTGGTGCGCCTGTTCGGCGCGCCCGGCCGCCTGCTCCACGAGCGCTGCCGCGGGCGCGACACCGCGGCGGTGTGCGAGCGGGAGCTGCCGCTGTCGATCTCGCGCGAGACCTCGTTCCCCTCGGACACGGCCGAGCCCGCGGCCATCGAGGGCATGCTCGAGTACCTGGCCGGGCGCGCCTGCCGCACCGCGCGCGAGCTGGGCGTGCGGCCGCGCACCGTCGCGGTGCGCGTGCGCTGGGCCGACGGCGCGCACGACGAGCGGGCGCGCTCGCTGCCCCAGCCCTCGGACGCCGACCCGGTCGTGCTGGCGCTGGCGCTGGGCGTGCTGGCGCGCCTGCTCGGCCGCCGCGCGGCGCTGCACGGCGTCGGCCTCGCGCTCTCGAACCTCGTCCCGGCCGGCGGCGAGCAGGGGGCGCTGTTCGAGGAGCGCGAGGCCGGGCGGCGGGCCGCGCTCTACCGCGCCTTCGACGGCGTGCGCGACGCGTTCGGCCACGGCGTGCTCGTCTCCGGCCGCGCGCTGCGCCTCAAGGGCCACGTCCCCGAGGACGAGCACGGCTTCGTGCTGCGCACGCCCTCGCTGACGAAGTAGGGCCGGCGCGTGTCCCGGGGGAGGCGGACGTGACCTTCGTCCCCCTGCGGGTGCGCTCGCACGGCTCGCTGCTCTGGGGCACGGCCGCGCCCGCGGCACTGGTCGAGCGGGCGGCCGCGCTGGGCTACCGCGCGCTGGCGCTCGCCGACCGCGACAACCTCTACCTGGCGATCGCCTTCGACCAGGCGGCCCGCGCGGCCGGGCTGGTCCCGCTGCTCGGCGCCGAGGTGACCCCGGCCGCGAACGCGCGGACCGGCGCGCTGCTGCTGCCGCTCGACCGCCGCGGCTACGCCAACCTGTGCGCGGTGCTCACCGCCCGGCACCTCGACGCCGACTTCGACCTGGCGCGCTCGCTCGGCGCCGCGCACGCCGGGCTGCACGTGGTGGTCGAGTCGCCGGCCCTCGCCGCCGCGCTCCTCGCCGCCGGCGTGCCGGCCGCCGCCTCCGCCGCCGCCCGCGCCGGGCACC
>CAZSQE010000243.1:0-4119 GCA_964608905.1 uncultured bacterium
CGCGGGGACGCCCCGCGCGGGCGCGCCCTGCGCCCGCCCCGCGCTTCGGCCTGGCTCACCCGCCGAGCCGAGGCGGAGGGCAGCGAGCTCACCCGGGTGAAGCGCGCCCTGGCCGAGCGGGGCCTCGCGCCGCTCAAGCGCATGGGCCAGAACTTCCTCGTGCGCACCGACCTCGCCGCCCGCATCGTCGAGCACTGCCGCGTCGAGCCCCGCGACGTCGTGGTCGAGATCGGCCCCGGCGCCGGCGCGCTCACGCCCGGGCTGGCCGCCCGCGCCCGCGCCGTCGTCGCGGTGGAGAAGGACGCCGGGCTGGCCGCGCTGCTGCGCGAGGAGTTGGCCGAGCAGCCGCGCGTCGAGGTGGTGGAGGGCGACTTCCTCGGGTTCGACCTCGCCGCCGCCGCGCGCGCGCACGGCGCCGAGCGGCTGATCGTCGCCGGGAACATCCCCTACAACATCACCACGCCGCTGCTCGAGCGGATCTTCGAGCAGAAGCGCGTGGTCCGGACCGCGGTGCTGCTGGTGCAGAAGGAGTACGCCGAGCGCCTCGCCGCCGCCGCCGGCACGCCGGAGTACGGCTCGCTCACCGTGTTCGCCCGCTACCACGCGCTGCTGGAGCCGCTGCTGGTGGTGCGCGCGCCGGCCTTCTGGCCGCGCCCCGACGTGGACAGCATGCTGGTGCGCTTCCGCCTGCGCGAGGAGCCGCCGGTCGAGGCGGACGAGACGCTGCTGTTCCGCGTCGTGCGCGGCGCCTTCCAGATGCGCCGCAAGCAGCTCGCCAACACCCTGGCCGGCTCGCTCGGGCTGGACCGCGACGGGGTCGAGCGCCTCTGCCGCGCCGCCGGGGTGGACGGCCGGCGCCGCGGCGAGACGCTCACGCTCGACGAGTTCGCGAAGCTGGCGCGGGCGGCGGAGAGAACCGCGCCATGAACGCCGGTCTTCGATGCCTCGTGGCCTGTGCGTGGGGCGCTTTCCTCGCGCTGGTCTCCACCGGGCTCTCCGCCACACCCGCGGACGGGCAGGCCGCCTTGCGCTGCGGCGTGACGCGGTTCGCACGCTTCGAGCCTCCGTCGGCGGGCCCGGACACATTGCTTGTCTTGGACGACTCCGGATTCGCTCCGCAGCAGCAGGAGATGCGGGTGCGTGGCGCCCTGGACCTCGCCCCCACGGGCTTGGACTTCACGCCGGACATCTGGTCGTGGTCCGAGGCCGTCGTTCATGCGTGGGTGGATTCGCTCCTGGGCCGCTGGGGCCGCGCGTCGGACGAGGAGCGCCGCTTCCTCGCGTTGCTGGCGCACCATTGGCTACGACGGATGCCCTGCTGGGAGGACTCGTCGCAGGTGCGGGGCTTCGAGCGGCGGCTGGCGTTCCTCGGGGCGCGATGGCATTCCGTCCCCACGTTCGACGTGGGCGACCTCTGCTACTGCGGCTCCGTTCTCGTGGGGCTGGCGCGAACGCCAGACGCCGACATCTGGGCGGCACAGGCGTTCCTCGAACTGCTCGATCGGGGGTGGCTCTTGGATTGCGGGGACGACTATGGCGGAGGCGGTTTCGGAAACGAACTGTACCTTCCCGTGATCCGGCATGGCGAGGAGTATCTGCGCACAAGCGGGCGGTCGCGCCTTGCGCGGGCGGTCGCGTTGCGCGTCGCCCTCGCACACGAGACCGCGTGGTCCGTGCAGGCCGCGGACACCGCCGAGTGCTGGACCGGGCCCGGCCCCGAGGAACACCGCCGCGCCGCCCTGCGCGGCTACGAGCGCCTGTTTCATGCCGCCAGCGAACCGACGTTCCGCGCCGCGCTCCGCGAGAGGATTGGTCGTTTGCGCGCCGCGAGGGACACGGGCTGCCGGGTGTACTGGATCGACTACGGGGAATAGACCAGGCATACCCCCGGAACGCCGCCGGCCCGGTCGCGGGACCGGGCCGGGGCGCCAGCCCATCGTTCCCATCCTCCAGGCCGCCAAGGCCAGCCCATGAGGAATCGCTTGCTCAGTGAGACGGGATCTCAGGGCTCGACGAACTTGTAGCCCACCTTGTGCACGGCGACGATGAACGGCTGGGCGAAGCCGGCGCCCAGCTTCGAGCGCAGGTTCGAGACGTGCGTGTCCACCGTGCGCGTCGTCACCCCCAGCTCCTCGTCCACGCCCCAGATCTCCTCGAGCAGCTCCTCGCGCGAGACCGTGCGGCCGCGGTGCTCGATCAGGTACTTGAGCAGCTCGAATTCCTTGAACGAGAGCGCCACCGCCGCGCCGGCCTTGACGACCTCGCGCGGCTCGAAGCGCACCTCGACGTCGCCGAAGGCGTACACCGTCGGCCCCGGCGCGGGCGCGCCCGAGGGCCCGCGGGCCAGCAGCCGCTTGGCGCGCGCCATCAGCTCCTTCACCCCGAAGGGCTTGGTCACGTAGTCGTCGGCGCCGAGGTCGAAGCCCTTGACCACGTCGGCCTCGAAGTTGCGCGCCGTCATGACCAGCACCGGGATGTCGCGGTGCCGCTGCCGCAGCTCCTTGAGGACGGTGAAACCGTCCTTCTCCGGCAGCATGATGTCGAGCAGCACGAGGTCGGGCTTCTGCTTGAGCGCGGTGCGCAGCCCCTCCTGGCCGGTCTTGGCGGTCAGCACCTCGTAACCCTCGAACCTGAAGTTGTGCGCCAGGCCCTCCAGCAGGCCTTCCTCGTCCTCGACGATCAGGACTCGCTTCATCCCTCCTCCTTCCCCGGCTCCGCCGGTCCCGGTCCCCGTCCCGCGCTTCCCGCGGGGCGACCGGGAGCGTCGCCCCCGGCGCGGGGCAGCACGATCGTGAACGTGCTGCCCTCGCCCGGGTTGCTCACGAGCTCCACGCGCCCGCCGTGCGCGCGCACGATCTGATGCACCAGTGACAGGCCCAGGCCCGCGCCCTTGACGTCGTGGACGAGCCCGGTCTCCACCCGGACGAACTTCTCGAACACTTGCTTCTGGTCCGCCGGCGCGATGCCGATGCCGCGGTCCGTCACCGCCAACGTCACCGCGCCGTCGCGGGCCGCGGCCGCGACCCGCACCTCGCGCCGCTCGCGCGAGTACTTGAGGGCGTTGTCGAGCAGGTTGAGCAGGCAGTGCTGCAGCATGGCGGCGTCGCCCCGCACCTCCGGCAGCCCCGCGGGCAGGTCGGTCTCGAGCGCGAAGCCGTGCTGCTCGAGCCGCGGCCGGAAGTCCTCGACCGTCTCGCGCGCCAGCCGCGCCAGGTCCATGGGCTCGAGCCGCAGCCGCGCCTGGCCCGCCTCGAGCCGCGCGAAGTCGAGGATGTTGTCCACCAGCTGCTGCAGCCGCCGCGTCTCGCGCACGATGCTGCCGAGGAAGGAGCGGCCCTCCTCCGGAGTGCGGAAGCGCTGCAGCTCGAGCGTCTCGGCCGCCAGCCGGATGAGGGCGATGGGCGTCTTGAGCTCGTGGGTGACGTTCGAGACGAAGCTCGACTTGAGGTGCGCCAGCTCGAGCTGGCGGGTGGCGTAGCGCAGCCCGGCCACGGTGGCCACCAGGATGACCATCGCCACCAGCCCGATGAAGGTGATCATGAGCCCGATGAAGCGCGTCACCCACACCACCGGGGCGTCCGCCGCGGGCGCGACGCGCACCGCGAAGCCCTCGAGCGGCCCGCCCAGCGCCTCGACGCTGCCGCCGGCCGCGCGCCCGGGCTGGCGCACGCGCCGCAGCTCCTCGTCGTACGGCCCGAGCAGCGCCACGCTCAGCCGGCGCGTGGCCACCATGCCGCCGTAGAGGCCCGGGTTCTCGGGCAGGCGGGTCAGCACCACGTTCTCGAAGCGGGAGACGAGGAAGCGGCGCGGGTCGAGCCACCAGCCGCCCGCTCCCAGCACCTCGCCGGTGGGGCCGCGCAGCAGCAGCCCGGCGAAGGTGAGGCCGCGCCGCGCGCCGGTGCCGCGGGCGTAGAGCAGGGCGGTGGACTCGACGATGATGCCGGTCGTGCCGGGCAGCTCCCCCTCGCGCATGAAGTGCGCCCCGCCCAACCCGGCCGACGCGCCGTCGAGGGCCGCCCGCACGCCCGCCGAATCGGCGCCGGCGCGCGCGGCGTTCTCGGCCGGGACGATGCGGCGGCGCAGCTCGTCGAGCAACTCGCGCTCGAAGGCCTCGCCGGC
>CAZSQE010000244.1:0-4112 GCA_964608905.1 uncultured bacterium
GCGCCAGCGCGAAGCCCATGCGCCCGCTGGAGCGGTTGGTCAGCACGCGCACCGGGTCGAGCGGCTCCTCGGTGCGCCCCGCCCCCACCAGCACGCGCACGCCGGCGAGCCCGGTGCGCCGCCCGGCCACGCGCTCGAGCGCCGCGCCGATCTCCTCGACGTCGGCCAGGCGCCCCGGGCCGATCAGCCCCGAGGCCAGCTCGCCCAAGCCGGGCCCGACGACGGTCGCGCCGCGCCGGCGCAGCAGCGCCACGTTGTCCTGGGTCGCGGCGTTGCGCCACATGCCGTGGTCCATGGCCGGGCAGACCACCAGCGGGGCGCGGCTCGCCAGCACGATGGTGGTGAGCGCGTCGGGCGCCTCGCCGTGCACCAGCCGCGCGATGAGGTGCGCGGTGGCCGGCGCCAGCACCATCGCGTCCACCGCCTCGGCCAGGTCGATGTGCCCGACCCTGCCGCGGACGCGCGACGCGGCCGCGCGCGGCAGCGTGAACTCGCGCGCCTGCCCCTCCCACAGCGAGGTCACCACCGGGTTGCCGGACAGCGCCTCGAAGGTGAGCGGCGTGACGAAGCGCTCGGCCGCCGGCGTCATCACCACGACGACCGCGGCCTCGCGGCGCTTGAGCCAGCGCACCAGCTCGCAGGCCTTGTAGGCGGCGATGCCGCCCGAGACCCCGACCAGGACGGTGCGGCCGCGCAGCACGGCGCGCCTACAGCTGCGGCGGCGGAGGCGGCTCGTCCTCCTCGTAGAGGAACGGGACCTCCTGGCGGATCGAGCGCTCGAGCGCCGCCGCCGTCACCTTGCCCTGGATGTTCTCGCCGGTGCGGTGCGACCAGTCGTTGAGGCGGCGCGCCTCGCGCGCGGCGATGATGCACAGCTCGTACTTGTTCGAGCCCTGGGGCGGGATCAACGCTGCCAGCTTGGTCATGGGACTCGGTTCTCCTCGATGAGGGGCCGTCGGTTCAGGACACCGGGCACAGGCGCCGCACGCGGGCGCGCTCGGCGTCCACGATAGCGACCAGGCGGGCGACCGCCTGCTCCAGGTCGTCGTTCATCACCAGGTAGTCGTACTCGCGCCACTCGGCCAGCTCGCCGGGGGCGTTGCGCAGCCGCGTCTCGACCACGACGGGCGCGTCGGTGGCGCGCTTGAGCAGCCGCTGCCGCAGCGCGTCGATCGAGGGCGGGTGGACGAAGACCGAGACCGCGTCCGGGCGGGCGCGGCGCACGCTGGCGCCGCCCTGCACGTCCACGTCGAGCACCACCACCCGCCCGGCGCGGACCTGCTCGTCCACGAAGCGGACCGGGGTGGCGTAGAGGTGGTCGTGCACCTCGGCCCACTCGAGGAACAGCCCGGCCGAGCGCCGCCGCTCGAACTCGTCGCGGGCGACGAACTCGTACTGCACGCCGTCCCGCTCGGTCGAGCGCCGCGGCCGCGTCGTCGCCGAGATGGAGAACGTGCACTCCGGGCGCGCCGCCACCAGCCGCTCGACCAGCGTGCCCTTGCCGGCTCCGCTCGGGCCCGAGAGCACGAGCAGGAAGCCCCCCGGCTCGAAGCGGAACGGGGTCGCGGGACCGGGCGGGCAATCGGGGTGCGGCACGCTCACTCCACGTTCTGCACCTGCTCGCGCAGGCGCTCGATCTCTTCCTTCATCACGATCACGGCCCGGGCCACCTCGACGTCGTTGGCCTTGGAGCCGATGGTGTTGACCTCGCGGTTCATCTCCTGCAGCAGGAAGTTGAGCTTGCGGCCCGCCTGCTCCGGGCCGGCGGCCAGCGAGTGGAACTGCTCGAGGTGCGCGGCCAGCCGCACGCACTCCTCGGTGATGTCGAGGCGGTCGGCCATGAGCGCCACCTCCTGCGCCAGCCGCACCGGGTCCAGCTCGACGTCGGCGAGCAGCGCCTTGAGCCGGGCCTCGAGCTTCTCCCTGGCCTCGCGCGGCCGCTCGGGCGCGCGCCGGGCCACCACGTCCAGCTCGCGGCGCAGCAGGCCCAGCCGGTGCGACAGGTCCTTCGCCAGCGCCTCGCCCTCGCGGGCCTTCATCGTCTCCATGCTGTCGCAGGCGCGGCCCACCAGGTCCTTGACCAGCCCCCAGGTCTCCTCGTCCGAGAGCGCCGTGTGCTCCCAGGCGAAGACGTCGGGCAGCGCCGCCAGCGTGCGCAGGTCGAGCCCGCTGTCGAGGTGGTAGCGCTGGCGCAGCTTCTCGAGCAGCGCCACGTAGCGGTCGGCGACCAGCTCGTTGACCTTGAGCTCCTCCCCGGTCTCGCCCGCGCCCGACCAGGTGATGGTCAGGTTGAACTTGCCGCGGGAGAAGCGGTCGGCGACGAGCTGGCGGATGCGGTCCTCGAACAGGCTCACCACCTTGGGCGAGCGCAGCGAGACCTCGCAGAACCGGTGGTTCACCGACCGGATCTCGGCCGTCAGGCTGAGGCCGTCGCGTTCCAGCTCGGCCGAGCCGTACCCGGTCATGCTTCGGATCATGGGGACCTCCTGCGGGGAGGGGCCAAAGTAGGCCAGCGGAGCAGGAAAAGTCAAAGCGGCGGCGCGATTTGCGCGGGTTCCCGCGGGCTTCGGCGCGGGCGCGCGGACCGGCCCCTTCCCCACCGCGTTTCCACCGCCGCCGGGGGAAAGCGGCGCAGGGGCGTGCCGTCGTGGAGGTAAGGCCGGGCGGGGCGAGCGTCAGGCGGCGCTGGGCCTGCCGCCCGGTCGGCGGTCTTCCTTGCGCCGGGCCTTGCCGGGCTTCCACATGCGAACGAATCGAACCTCGACCCGGCACCCCAGCGCCTGGCCGACCCTGCGCAGCGTCCGCAGCGAGTGGCCCTCGTAGTCGGCGGCCTCGAGCCGTGAGATCGCTGAGGCGGTGGTGCCGATGCGCTTGGCCAGCGCTGCCTGGCTGAGTCCCTCCCGCTTGCGCAGCGCGTAGATCCGCATGGCCACATCGAGATCGCTGGCGGCCTGTTCGTAGCCGGCCTGGCGTACGGGGTCGTCGCCGATGAGTCGGTCATAGGTGTGCTGGAGTGCGGGCGAATCGAATCGGTGCCTGCGGGGCATGGTCAGCCTCCTGGCCTGTAGGTGTGTCCTTCCGGGTCGTTCTCGAAGCGCGCCCTGCGCGTCAGTGCCATCTGGATCTCGAGTTCCGGCACCCGGGCCCGCTGCTTGGTGAAACCGTGCGACACGACCACCGCACTACGGCCATGAAAGAAGTACAGCATCCGGTAGTTGATGCCCCGCCACTTCGCCCGCAACTCGTACACCCCGTCACGGAGGTAATCGGCGGCGGGACGGCGAAGCTCGTGCCCCTCACGGCTCAGGCATCCCAGGCGAGCCAGACAGACCAGCGCCGCACCGCCATCGAGTCCGGCCAGCCACTCCTCCACCAGGACATGTTGACCCTCGCGGTACTAGAGAACTTCGACAGCCGGCACCCGCGTCCCTCCATTATCGCAACTTTGCGATAATCGTCAACGGGGGCGTGCGGGAGCGGGCGCTGCAAGAGACGCGCCTGCGGCTTGTCCGGGATTCCGGCGCGGGAACCGGCAACGCCGTTCACGGCGCCGTTGACGCCGTGGTCAGGTCGGCGCGCGGCAGGACGGGTCGGGCGGGTCGGAAGCGGACCGCGGCGACCCGGTGCGGCCACCGGAAGAAACCCTACTCCCCGTCCTGCTCCGCCGGGCGCTTGCCGAAGAGGCTCTCGAGCTTCCTGCGCGCGTCGTTCGGCGTGCCGCCGGTCGCGGCGGGCCGGCCGCCGAAGAGGCTCTCGAGCTGCGCTCGGGCCGCGGCCTCGCGCGCCGGGCGGCCCTTCTCGGCCGCGAACGAGCGCCGGTTGAACGAGAAGAACTCGCAGAAGTTGCGGCGCGTCTTGTCCTCGACCAGCTCGGCCTCGGTCTCGCGGCACCCGTTGTTGCGCGAGGTGTCGTAGTGCCGGCAGTTCATGCAGCAGCGCAGGTCGCGGTGGCAGCCCTCGCACTCGCTGTCGCGCGGGATCGGCTCCTCGTACGGCACCGTCGTGCCGCAGGCCTGACATTGGAACGGAGGCATGCCGGGAGCCTGCCCCCGGCGGGCGGGCGAGTCAAGAGCCGGGATGCGCGCTGGGAACACGGGCGGGCGCCCGGGGGG
>CAZSQE010000245.1:0-4110 GCA_964608905.1 uncultured bacterium
TGCCCGTGCTGGCCGCGGTCACGCTCGTCTTCGGCGTGCTCGGCGCGGCCGGGCTGGCGGCGCTCGCGCGGCGCCGGCGGCTGCTCGACCTGCTGCTCGCGGTGGGCGTGCCGCTGCTGATCGTGAGCCTGTTCGCCCTGCGCAACTTCAAGGTCTTCCACCCGCGCTACGTGGCCGTGGCGGCGCCGTTCCTGCTGCTGGTCGCGGCGGCGGGCCTGGTGCGGCTGCGCCGCCCGGCGCGCGTCGCGGCGGCGCTCGGCGTGGCGGCGCTGTGGGCGGTCTCGCTCGGCCAGCACTACTTCAGCCCGGCGTACGCCAAGGAGGACTACCGCGGGGCGCTGGCCCTGGTCGCGGCCCGGGGCCTGCCCGGCGAGAAGGTGCTGGCCGTGGGTGCGGACGAGCCCGTCTACTATTACTATCGTGGCGGCCTCCCCGTGGACCGGCTGTGGCTCGGGCACGCCGCCCGGCCCGCCCGGCTCGCGGAGGAGCTGGAGAACCGGCTGGCCGGCGCGCGGGGCACGTGGGTCGTGCTCAGCCGCCCGGAGGACCTGGACGCGGAAGGTGTGTTCGTGCGCACGCTCGGGACGCGCCATCCGGGGGCGGAGGAGTTCCGCTTCGGGGGTGTGCGGGTGTGGCACGTGAGGCGATGACAAGCGAGGCCGTCCGCCATCCCCCGAGTGCGCGGCGGACGCGAGGAGAAGGCATGCGAGTCGTGGTGGTGGGACTGGGGTACGTGGGATCGGTCTGCTCGGCCTGCCTGGCGGACCGCGGCCACGACGTGGTGGGCGTGGACACCAGCGAGTACAAGGTCGGCTGCCTGCAGCGGGGCGAGAGCCCGATCGTCGAGCAGGGCCTGGGCGAGATGATCGCCGCCACGCGCGCCGCCGGCCGCCTGGGCGCCACCACCCGCATCGCCGACGCCCTGCCCGGCGCCGAGGCCGTGCTGGTGTGCGTCGGCACGCCGAGCGCGGCCGACGGCAGCCTCGACCTGTCGCACGTGCGCCGCGCCGTGGAGGAGGTCGGGCAGGCGCTGCGCTCGACCGGCACCTACACCGTGGTGGTCATGCGCAGCACCATGCTGCCCGGCAGCGTGAAGGGCGAGCTCACCCCCGCGCTCGAGGCGGCCTCGGGGCTGAAGGCCGGCCGGGACTTCGGCGTCGCCTACAACCCGGAGTTCCTGCGCGAGGGCACCGCCATCCGCGACTTCTCCGAGGCCGAGCTGACGGTGATCGGCACCGACGAGGAGCGCAGCGCCGACGTGCTGCGCCGGCTCTACGAGGGCATCGGCGGCGAGAAGGTCGTCCTGCCGCTGCACGCCTCCGAGATCATGAAGTACGTGAACAACTCCTACCACGCGCTCAAGGTCGTGTTCGCCAACGAGGTGGGCCGCATCTGCAAGCGGGAGGGCATCGACAGCCACCTGGTGATGGACCTGTTCGTGCGCGACACCCGGCTCAACCTGAGCGCCTACTACTTCAAGCCCGGCTTCGCCTACGGCGGCTCCTGCCTGCCCAAGGACGTCCGGGCGCTGCAGCAGCGGGCGCGGGTGCTGGGCGCCGACGTGCCGGTCATCGACGCCATCTCGCGCTCGAACGACCGCCACGTCGAGGAGGCCGTCCGGCTGGTCGAGCGGCTCAAGCACCGCCGCGTCGGCGTGCTCGGCCTGTCGTTCAAGGCCGGCACCGACGACCTGCGCGAGAGCCCCATCCTGAAGGTCATCGGCACGCTGGTCGGCAAGGGCTACAGCGTGCTGCTGCACGACCCCAACGTGGACATGGAGCGCGTGCTGGGCGCGAACCGGCGCTTCGTCGAGGACGAGGTCCCGTACCTGCCCGAGCGCCTGCGCGCCGACCTCGCCGAGGTGGTCGCCGGCAGCGAGGTGGTCGTGGTGGCGAATGGCGCGCCCGAGTACCGCGGCGTCGGCGCCCTGCTCCGGCCCGGCCAGGTGCTGGTGGACCTGGTGCACGCCGTGGACCCGGACAGCGTCGCGCACGGGGAGTACCATGGCCTCGCCTGGTAGGGTCCTGCACCTCTCCGAGAACCTGCCGCTGCCCTTCGACCGGCGCGTGTGGATGGAGCTGAACGCGCTGCGCGGCGGCGGCTGGGAGGTATCGGCCATCTGCCCGATGGGCGACGCCTGGACGAAGCCCCACGAGGTGATCGACGGCATCCACGTCTGGCGCTACCCGCCGCCGCCGCCGGCGCACGGGTTCCTCTCGTACGCCTGGGAGTTCCTCTACTGCTTCCTGCAGACCGCCCGGCTGTCGCTGGTGGTGGCGGCCCGCCGCGGCTTCGACGTCGTCCACTCCGCCAACCCGCCCGACACCTTCTGGGCGCTGGCCGCGGTCTACAAGGCGTTCGGGAAGAAGTACGTCTTCGACCACCACGACCTGTGCCCCGAGCTCTACCTGTCCCGCTTCGGCGCCGAGCGCGAGGACTCGCTGCCCCACCGCGTGCTGCGCTGGCTCGAGCGGGCGCAGTTCCGCACCGCCGACCTGGTCATCTCGACGAACGAGTCCTACCGGCAGGTGGCCATCGACCGCGGCGGCGTGCCGCCCGAGCGCGTCTTCGTCGTGCGCAGCGGCCCGAGCCGGGAGCGCTTCGCCACGCTGCGCGAGCCCGATGCCTCCCTGCGGCGCGGCCGCCGCCACCTGGTGGCCTACCTCGGCGTCATGGCGCCGCAGGACGGGGTGGACCACCTGCTGCGCGCCGCCCGCATCCTCGCCGACCGCGGCCGCGACGACGTCGCCTACACGCTGGTCGGCTCGGGCGACTCGTTCGAGGAGCTGCGGACGATGGCGCGCGAGCTGGGGCTGGGCGACGCGGTCGAGTTCACCGGGCGCGTTCCCGACGAGACGGTCGAGCGCATCCTGGCCACCGCCGACGTGTGCGTCGTCCCGGACCCGCTCAACCCGCTCAACGACGTCTCGACCATGAACAAGGTGCTCGAGTACATGGCCTGCGGCCGCCCGATGGCGGCCTACGACCTGCGCGAGCACCGCTACTCGGCCGGCGAGGGCGCGCTCTACGCCGAGCCGAACCGCGAGGACCGCCTCGCCGACCGCATCGCCGAGCTGCTCGACGACCCCGCCCTGCGCGAGCGCATGGGCGCCTACAACCGGAAGCGTTTCCTGGAGGCCATGGCGTGGGAGTATTCCGCGGGCGAGCTGCTCCGCGCCTATCGGACCCTGTGCGGACCGAATCGGAACGGCTGAAGCTGCTGCTGGTCGAGAGCGGCACCAGCGTCGGCGGCACCGAGCGCGTGGTGTGGGAGCTGGCCACCCGCCTGCCGGCGGAGCGCTGGGACGTGCGGGTGTGGCTGTCGCCCGCGGGCGGCGTGGACGAGTTCGCCGCCGCGCTCGCGGCCCGCGGCCTGCCGGTGGCGCGCGTGGCCGAGGTGGACTCGCGCTGGGACTGGGCCGGCATGGTGCGGACCTGGCGGCGGCTGGGCCGGGAGCGGCCCGACCTGCTGCACGTCCACCACGTCTGGCCGGCGGCGGACCGCTACCTGGCGGCGCTGGCGGCGGCGGCCGGCGTGCCCCGGCTGGTGGTGACCGAGCACATCGAGGGCCACTCGCACTCGGAGGCGCAGGTGCGGCTCAAGATCCGCGAGCTGGAGCGGGCCGACGCCGTCACCGCGGTGAGCGCGGCGGTGGCCGACTCGCTGGTGCGGGACTACGGCGTGGACCGCGCCCGCCTGCGCGTGGTGCCCAACGGGGCCGAGCCGCCGGACGAGGTGGCCGAGCGCCCGGCGGTGCGGCGCCTGCGCGAGGAGCTGGGCGCGGGCGTGCTGCGCCCGCTGTGGGTGTGCGCCGGCCGGCTCGAGGAGCAGAAGGGCCAGGACGTGCTGCTCGACGCCCTCGCCGAGGTGCGCCGGCGCGGGCTCGAGTTCGTGGCCGTGCTGGCGGGGGAGGGGCGGCAGCGCGCCGCGCTCGAGGAGCGCGCGCGCGCCCTCGGGCTCGAGGCCAACGTGCGCTTCGCCGGGCAGGTGGACGACGTCGGGCCGCTGCTGGCGGCGGCCGACGCGGTGGCGATGCCGTCGCGCTGGGAGGGCCTGCCGCTCGTGCTGCTCGAGGCGCTGGCCCGCGGCCGGCCGGTGGTGGCCAGCGC
>CAZSQE010000246.1:0-4099 GCA_964608905.1 uncultured bacterium
GGGCGCCGACGCGCTCGAGCGGGCGCTGCGGCTGCAGCCCGACTACCCGGACCTGTGGCTGCGCCGCGCGCGCCTGCTGCTGGCGCTGCAGCGCGGCGGCGAGGCGCGCCGCGCGCTCGACCGGGCGCTGGCCCTCAACCCGCGCTACGCCGCCGCCCGGCTGGAGCGGGCGCTGCTGGACGCGTCCGAGGGCTTCATCGGCGAGGCGCTCGAGTCGCTGCGGGCGCTGGCGACCGAGACGGCCGTCGCCGAGCCCGGGGTGTTCCAGGAGGGGCTCGAGACGCTGGCCCGCGCCCGGCTCGAGTCCGGCGACGCGGCGGGGGCCATCGAGGTCCTGCAGGCGGCGCTCCCCGACCACGCGGTATGGCCCGACCTGCACTACCTGCTGGGCTCGGCCGAACTCGAGCGGGGGCAGTTCGACGACGCGCTCGGCTCGCTGGCGCACGCTCTCGAGCTGCACCCCGACTTCCACGCCGCGCGGCTGCAGTTCGCGCGCGCGCTGGAGGGCGTCGGGGCCCGCGCCCAGGCGGTCGAGCAGGTGATGCTGGTGCTGCAGCGTGACCCGGCGGACCCGCAGGCGCTCGAGCTGCACCGCGCCTGGACCTCGCGCCGCCGCGGCGCGCGGGCCGCGACGGACTGAGCGGTTCCCGGCGCTCCCCGCGCCGACGTTCGGGCTTCGTCAACTCCGCACGGAGGGCTTGACCGCGCCGGCCCGCGGCGCGAATCTGTCGTCGGACTTCGGGCCGGGGCAGGATCCTCCCACGAGATAGGAGCACCAGCCATGGCGCGTGGTACTGTCACGTGGTTCTGTGACAACAGGGGCTACGGTTTCATCACGATGGAGGGGCACGGCGACGTGTTCGTCCATCACACCGCCATCGAGGGGCGCGGGTTCCGAACGCTGAGTGTCGGCGACCAGGTGGAGTGCGAGGTCCAGACCGGCGAACGGGGTCCCGAGGCCGCTCACGTCACGAGGCTGATGTAGTTCGAAGGCGCCCGAGGTCCGTGCGGCCCGGTGCTGCGGCACCGGGCCGCTTTCGTCGTCCCGCCGGCGGTGCGCGGGGCCCCGGCCGGCGCCCCTGATTCGCGTTCGCTTGACAGAACCACTATCCTCCCGGCCATGTTCGAGACCCTGCTGAAGCGCCTCATCGGGGACAAGCACGAGCGCGACCTGCGACGCGTCCGGCCGCTGGTGGACGAGATCAACGACGCCTGCGAGCGGCTCCGGGACCTGAGCGACGACCAACTGCGGGCCCGGAAGGACGAGTTCAGGGCCCGGGTGGAGGCCTCCCGGGAGGGCCTGACCGACCCCGCCGAGCGGCGGGAGGCCGAGCAGGAGGCCCTCACCGAGCTGCTCCCGGAGGCGTTCGCCACCGTCAAGGAGGCCTGCCGCCGGCTGGTGGGGAGGTCCTGGGAGGTGGTGGGCATCCCCATCACCTGGGACATGGTGCCCTACGACGTCCAGTTGGTGGGCGGCATCATGTTGCACGAGGGGCGCATCGCCGAGATGGCCACCGGCGAGGGCAAGACCCTCGTGGCCACCATGCCGCTCTACCTGAACGCCCTCACCGGGCGCGGCTCCCACCTGGTCACGGTCAACGACTACCTGGCCCGCCGCGACAGCGAGTGGATGGGCCAGATCTACCGCTTCCTGGGGTTCACGGTCGGCTGCATCCAGCAGGGGATGGACCCGCCCGAGCGGCGCGCCCAGTACGCCTGCGACATCACCTACGGCACGAACAACGAGTTCGGGTTCGACTACCTGCGCGACAACATGGCGGTGCGCCCCGAGCACCGGGTCCAGCGCGGCTTCATCTACGCCATCGTGGACGAGGTGGACTCGGTCCTGGTGGACGAGGCCCGCACGCCGCTCATCATCTCGGGCCCGGTCGAGCACAGCGACCAGGCCTTCGACGAGCTCAAGCCGCTGGTCGACCGGGTGGTGCGGGCGCAGACGGCCTGGGTGGCCCGCACGCTGGCCGAGGCCGAGCGGCTGCTGGGCGACCCGGAGAAGGAGTACGAGGCCGGCGTCGAGCTGCTCAAGGTCCAGCGCGCCGCGCCCAAGTTCAAGCGGTACATGAAGCTCCTCTCCGAGCGGCCCGAGCTCAAGAAGCTCGTCAACCGCGTCGAGCTGGAGTTCCTGCGCGACAAGCGCATGCACGAGCTGGACGAGTTCCTGCTCTACGCCATCGACGAGCGGGCGAAGAACGTGGACCTGCTGGAGAAGGGCCGCGACCTGATGTCGCCCGGCGGCACCGACCAGTTCGTGGTGCCGGACCTGGCGGCCCAGCTCTCCGAGCTGGAGGGGAACGCCGACCTCACGCCCGAGCAGCGCATCCAGCAGCGCGACGCCGTCTACCGCGCCTACGCCACCAAGAACGAGCGCATCCACAACGTCCAGGCGCTGCTCAAGGCCTACGCGCTGTTCGAGAAGGACGTCGAGTACGTGGTGCAGGACGGCAAAGTCCTCATCGTGGACGAGTTCACCGGGCGGCTCATGCCGGGCCGGCGCTACTCGGAGGGCCTGCACCAGGCGATCGAGGCCAAGGAGGGGGTGCGGGTCGAGGGCGAGACCCAGACCCTGGCCACCATCACGCTGCAGAACTTCTTCCGCATGTACGAGAAGCTGGCCGGCATGACCGGCACGGCCGAGACCGAGGCGGCGGAGCTCTGGGAGATCTACAAGCTCGACGTGGCGGTGATCCCGAGCAACAAGCCGGTCGACCGGACCGACCACAACGACGTCGTCTACCGCACGAAGCGCGAGAAGTACAACGCGGTCATCGACGAGCTCGTCGCGCTGCACGAGAAGGGCCAGCCGGTGCTGGTGGGCACCATCTCGGTCGAGGTCAGCGAGCTGCTGAGCCGCATGCTCAAGCGCCGCGGCGTCAAGCACCACGTGCTGAACGCCAAGTACCACGAGCAGGAGGCCGGCATCATCACCCAGGCGGGCCAGCGCGGCGCCGTGACCATCGCCACGAACATGGCCGGCCGCGGCACCGACATCAAGCTCGGCGCGGGCGTGACCGACCTCGGCGGCCTGCACATCCTCGGCACCGAGCGCCACGAGTCGCGGCGCATCGACCGGCAGCTGCGCGGGCGCGCCGGCCGCCAGGGCGACCCGGGCTCCTCGCGCTTCTACCTGTCGCTCGAGGACGACCTCATGCGCCTGTTCGGCAGCGACCGCATCGCCGGCGTGATGACGCGCATGGGGGTGCAGGAGGGCGAGGTCATCGAGCACGGCATGGTGACCCGCGCCATCTCCCGGGCGCAGAAGCGGGTCGAGGCGCACAACTTCGACATCCGCAAGCACCTGCTCGAGTACGACAACGTCATGAACGAGCAGCGCAGCGTCATCTACCAGCTCCGCCACCAGGCGCTGACGGCGCAGGACATGAGCGGCTCGGTGCTCGAGTCCCTCGAGGAGGCGGTGCGCGAGCGGGTGGACAAGGCCACCGGCGGCGGGCAGCTGCACGTCTCCGAGTGGGACCTGCGCGCGCTGGCCGACGAGGTCTCGTTCCTGCTCATGTCCCAGGTGGCGGTGGACGAGCTGCGCACGGACAGGGCCGAGGAGCTGGCCGAGCGCGCGGTGGAGGCGGCCCGGCGCGCCTACCGCGCCCGCGAGGCCGAGTTCGGCCCGGCGATGATGCGCGAGGTCGAGCGCCACCTCTTCCTCTTCACCGTGGACGAGCACTGGCGCGACCACCTCTACGAGCTCGACCACCTCAAGGGCGGCATCGGGCTGCGGGCCTACGGGCAGCGCGACCCGCTCATCGAGTACAAGAAGGAGGCCTACACGCTGTTCGAGGGCCTGGTGCGCGAGGTGCGCGAGGACTTCGTGCAGCGGCTGTTCCGCGTGCAGCTCAGCCCGGAGGTGCGCGAGGTGGTGCCGCAGCCGCGCGCCCCGCGGGTGACGCAGGTGCACCACGCCGAGGCGCAGAGCTTCGGCGGCGCGCGCGGGCCGGCGGGCGAGGAGCCCGAGGCCGGGCCCGGCCCGGGCGGCGGCGTGGCCACGGCGCCCCGGGTGCGCACCGGCCCGGAGGTCGGGCGCAACGACCCCTGCCCGTGCGGCAGCGGCAAGAAGTACAAGAAGTGCTGC
>CAZSQE010000247.1:0-4087 GCA_964608905.1 uncultured bacterium
CCGGGAAGGCGGCGCCGATGCCCTGCTCGGCGCCGGTCAGCGCCAGTTCGCGCAGTCCCGGCGTGTCGATGAGCACGCCGCCGCCCGGCAGCGCCACCAACTCGCGCGCCACGGTGACGTGCCGGCCGCGCCCGTCGCTCACGCGCACCGCGCGCGTCGCCTGCCGCTCCTCGCCCAGCAGCGCGTTCACCAGCGTGGACTTGCCCGCGCCCGAGGGGCCGATGAGGACGGCGGTGCGCTGACCGGCGACGCGCTCGCGCAGCGCGGCGATGCCGCCGCCCTCCAGCGCCCGCGTCACCAGCACCTCGGCGCCCGGCGCGATCGCCTCGACCGCGGCGCGGGCCGCGTCGGGGTCGTCGCAGAGGTCGGCCTTGGTGAGCACGACCACCGGCACGGCGCCCGAGTCCCAGGCCAGCGCCAGCTCGCGCTCGATGCGGCGGAGGTTGGGCGGTTCGGCGATGGGGGCGGTCACGAACACGACGTCCACGTTGGCGGCCAGCACCTGCACCTCGGAGGTGCGGCCCGCCGCGCCGCGCGCGATGGCCCCGGCGCGGTCGAGCACCGCCTCGATGAGCGGGGTGTCGAGGCCGGCGGGCGCGTGCAGGGCCACCCAGTCGCCGACGGCGGGCAGGACGCCCGCCCGGCGCAGGCCGGCCGAGCGCTTCGCGCGCGCGATGCCGTCGGCCGTCGCCACCAGCGAGCTGCCGCGGTCCGTGCGCACCACGCGCGCAGGCACGCGCCCGGCGTCGGCGTGCGGCGCGAAGAGCGCCTGCCAGCGCGGCGAGAAGCCCAGCTCGGCGAGTCCGGGGACGTCGGTCACGTTCGTGTCTCCCGAAGGCGGTGGAGCCACGGAAGTCCGGCCCCGGGATTGTACCGCGTCGCCGTCGGTTCGCGCCCGCCTCCGCGCTTCCCCCGGCGCGGCTCGCACCTTCGCCGCGGCATCGCTCTTGCAGCGTCGCCGGTGCTGCGCGAGACTCCCGCGACGTCGTCGAGCCTGGCTCGTTCGACCGCGGACGAAGCGCGCGCCAGCCACTCAGCTCCCGGGAAACCGGAGATGGGATGAAAGTGGGCGAACTGATTCGCATCCTCGAGGCGGACGGATGGCGGCTGGTGCGGACGAAGGGGAGCCACCGCCAGTTCCACAAGCCGGGGAAGCCCGGGGTCGTGACGGTCGCCGGGCGGCCGAGCCTCGACATGCCGCCCGGGACCCTGAACTCGATCCTGAAGCAGGCCGGATTCAAGCAGAAGGAGGGTGGCCAGTGACCAGGTACATGGTGGTGGTCGAGCGCGGGGACACGAGTTGGGGGGCCCACGTGCCGGACCTGCCGGGATGCGCGGCCGTCGGCGAGACCCGGGAGGAGGTGCTGGAACTCATCCGCGAGACGATCGTCCTTCACATCGAGGGCCTGAGACGGGAGGGCATGCCGGTGCCGCGGCCGAGTTCCGAGGGGCAATTCGTCGAAGTCGAGGCCGCCTGATCCGCCGCGCGGAGCGGGCCGCCGCGATCCGGCGCGACGCGCTTCCGCGGTGATGCCCCGCCGCCCGGGACGGGGACCGCCGGGCTACTCGCCGCTGACCGTCAGTTCGGCGATGAGCAGCGTCGGGCTGGCGACGCTGCCGAGGAAGCGCAGGTCGTTCCCCACCGCGACCACGTTCTTCAGCATGTCGAGCGAGTTCCCGGCCACGGTCACGCCCTCGACCGGGAAGGCCTTCTTGCCCTTCTCCACCCAGAAGCCCTGCGCCTGGTAGGAGTAGTCGCCGGTGGTGGGGTTGAACCCGTACGAGCCCTGGTCGTCCATGTAGAAGCCGCGCTCGACGCGCGCGAGGATGGACTCCGGGCTCTCGGTCCCCGCTTCGACGAACAGGTTGGTCGGTCCGATCCCCGGGGTCGAGGACCAGCCGCGCGACGCGCTGCCGGTCGAGCGCGTGCCGGCGCGGCGGGCGTGGTAGTGGTCGTAGAGGATGGTGGCGAAGCGCCCGCGCTCGACGAGCACGTTGCGCCGCGTGGGGATGCCCTCCGCGTCGTGCTCGCCGCTGCCCACCGCGCGCGGCATCCGGCCGTCGTCCACCAGCGTCAGCAGCGGGCTGGCGATGGTCTCGCCCAGCGGCGCGGTCAGCCAGGTGGTGCGCTTGATATGCGACTCGCCGCTGAAGGCGTCGAACAGGTCGCCCAGCCAGGCGGCGGCGATGTCGGGCGAGAGCACGACCGGCACCCGCGCGGTGGGCACCGCTCGCGCGCCGACGCGGGCCAGCGCCCGGCGCGCCGCCTCGCGCGCGATGGCCTCCATCGGCTCGAGCTGCTCGAGCCGGCACTTCACCATGCCGTACCAGCCGCTCTGCTGCTTGCCGGCCCCGTCCTCGGCCAGCGGCGCCACGCCGGCGCTCACCGAGGTGCCCGCGGCGTGGCGCACCAGGCCGTGCGAGTTCACCAGCACCGAGTGGCCGTCGTGGCGGGACACGCCCGCGCCGTCGGTGCGCTGGATGAGCGGGTCGCAGCCGAGCGCCACGCGCTCCAGTTCGAGCGCCATCTCGATGGCGCGCTCGGGCGCGAGCGCCGGGACGGCCGCGTCCACCAGGCCGAGGTCGCCGGCCGGCTCGCCGGCCGCCTCCGCGGGCGTGGGGAAGGCGTTGGCCTCGTCCGGGGTCGAGAAGCGCGCCAGCGCCACCGCGTGGCGGGCGAGGTCCTCGAGCGAGACCGGCGTGAGGTCGGTGCTGGTGACGAACCCCTCGGCCCCGTCCACCAGCACGCGCAGGCCGAGGCCGCGGGTCGCGCTCTGCTTGACGCTCTCGATGGCGCCGCCGGTCACGCGCGCGCTGAACGAGCGCGAGGCGCCGAGCACGGCCTCGGCGTGCGCGGCGCCGGCGCGCCGCGCGCGCTCGACCGCCTCGCGGCCGATGCGCTCGAGGGCCTCCGGGCCGGCCGTCTCGTCGCGGGCGGGGCCGCTCACGTGCGCGTGCCTCCCACGGTGATGCCGGTGAAGCGCACGGTGGGCTGGCCCACGCCCACCGGCTTCCACTGGCCGTCCTTGCCGCACGAGCCGGTGCTGCCCTCGATGACCAGGTCGTTCCCGACGCCGTCGATCCTGAGCATGGCGTCGTTGCCGTTGCCGGTCAGCGTGGCGTTGCGCACCGGCGCGGTCAGCCGGCCGTGCTCGATGCGCCACGCCTCGGTGACCTGGAAGGAGAAGTTCCCGTCCGCCGGGTTCACCGAGCCGCCGCCGAGGTTCCTGCAGTAGAGCCCGCGGGCCACCGCGCCGATCAGCGCCTCGGGCGCGTGCGGCCCCGCCTCGATGTAGGTGTTGGTCATGCGGCACAGCGGGTAGTCGCGGTACGAGGCGCGCCGCCCGTTGCCGGTGGGGCGGTTCCCGGTGAGCCGCGCGTTGAGCAGGTCCCACAGGTAGCCGACCAGCACGCCGTCCTCGACCAGCACGGTGCGCTGCGCCGGCGTGCCCTCGTCGTCGAGGCGGAACGAGCCGCGCGAGAACGGCACCAGCGCCGAGTCCACGATGGTCACGCCCTTCGCCGCCACCGGCTGGCCCATCTGCGCGGCGCGGATCGAGGTCCGCTTGCGGATGCCGTCGCCCTCCATGCCGTGCCCGAAGCACTCGTGCACCAGCACGCCGCCCCAGCCCGGGCCGACGACCACCGGGTAGGTGCCGGCCTCCGGCTCCTCGGCGCCGAGCAACGTCACCGCCACGCCGGCCGCCTCGAGCGCCACCTGCTCGGGCGTGCGCGCGGCGAAGTAGCCGGCCTCGACGCTGCCGCCGCCGGTGGCGGTGCCGTGCTGGCGCACGTCGCCCGCGGCGGCGAAGGCGGTCACGGTGAGCCGCGAGAGGAAGTGCCGGTCCTCGGCCCACAGCCCGTCGCTGTTGGCGATGACGCAGGAGCGCGCCGAGTCGGCGAAGGTCGCCGCCACCTCGTGCACGCGGCCGTCGTGCCCGCGCGCGGCCGCGTCGGCGCGGCGCAGCAGCGCCACCTTGGCCGCCTCGTCGAGGGTGAGCGAGACCGGCGCGGCGAGCGTGAACGGGGCCGGCGCGTCCACCACCGCGAAGGCGCCCGGCGCGCCGCCCGGGGCGCCGTCGCGGGC
>CAZSQE010000248.1:0-4079 GCA_964608905.1 uncultured bacterium
GCGCCCGCCCCCCGGGCCCGCGCCCGCCGAGGGCGGACGCCTCGCCGGCGCGCTCGAGCGCGGCGGCCTCTGGTGGTTCCTGGCGCTGTTCCTCGGCGGCCTGGCGCTCAACCTCACGCCCTGCGTCTTCCCGATGGTCGGCATCACGGTGTCGGTCTTCGGCGCGCGCAAGCGCGAGCGCGCCGTCAAGACCCTGGCCCACGCCGTCGCCTACGTGCTGGGCATCGCCGTCACCTACTCGGCGCTCGGCGTGGTCGCCGCGCTCACCGGCGGCCTGTTCGGCGCCGCGCTGCAGAGCGTGTGGGTGAGCGTCGGCCTCGGCGTCCTGTTCGTCGTGCTGTCGCTGTCCATGTTCGGCCTCTACGAGATGCAGCCGCCGGCCTGGGTGCTGCAGCGCCTCGGCGGCGCCGACGCCACCTCGCTGCTCGGCATCTTCCTGTCCGGGCTGGCGGTGGGCATCATCGCCGCGCCCTGCGTCGGGCCCTTCGTCGTTGCGGTGCTGGCGCTGCTGGCGCAGCGCGGCGACGCCCTGTTCGGCTTCCAGACCATGTTCGTCATGTCGCTGGGCCTGGGGCTGCCCTACCTGTTCCTGGCGCTCTTCTCCAACCTCATCCAGAGCCTGCCGCGCTCGGGCGACTGGATGCTGTGGGTCAAGAAGGTCTTCGGCATCCTGCTGGCGTCGATCGGTCTCTACTACGTGCTCGTCGGCCTGGCGCCGCGCCACGCGCCGTGGGTGCTGCCGGCGGCCCTGGTGCTGGGCGGCGCCTACCTCGGCTTCGTGGACCGGCACGGCTCGGCCAAGCCCGTGTTCCGCCGGCTCAAGCGGGTCGTGGGCGTGGCGGCGGTGCTGGCCGCCATCCCGGTGGTGATCGCGCTGCGCGCCGAGGGCATCCGCTTCGCGCCCTACGACGAGGCGGCGGTCGAGGCCGCGCTGGCGGCGGGCCGTCCGGTGTTGCTCGACTTCTCCGCCGCCTGGTGCCTGCCCTGCCA
Organism: uncultured bacterium; assembly: GCA_964608905.1. GTDB lineage: Bacteria > Eisenbacteria > RBG-16-71-46 > RBG-16-71-46 > RBG-16-71-46 > JANXPZ01. The sequence goes on from CAZSQE010000248.1 coordinate 991, forward strand.
CGAGCTGGAGCGCACCACCTTCACCGACCGCCGGGTCATCGAGCGCTCGCGCGACTTCGCGGTCTTCAAGGTGGACCTGACCCGCTACGACTCGCCGGAGGCGCAGGCGCTGCGCGTGCGCTACGGCGTGGCCGGCGTGCCCGAGATCCTCTTCTTCACCCGCGCGGCGGGGGAGGTGCGGGCGGCGCGCGTCGTCGGCTACCTGCCGCCGGGGCCGTTCCTCGAGCGCATGGAGATCGCCGCCGCGGCCGCGCGGTAGGCGGGTCCCGGGCGACGCACACGAAGGGCGCCGGTCGCTCGACCGGCGCCCTTCGCGCGTCCGGGGGCGGGAGCTACCTCCCGAAGGAGAACCCGCCCACGACCTTGAGGTCCGGCAGGTCGCCGATGCCGACGCGCAGCTCGGTGAACCAGTGCTGGCCCGTGCGCGTGGGCACGCGGAAGCCCAGCACCGCGTTCAGTCCGATCTCGTTGTCGCTGTGGTCGCGCAGGCCCGGCTTGTCGTCCCAGCTCACCGACACGAGGCCCAGCCCGCCGCCGGCGTAGGGGCGCCACTCCGAGCCCGCGAGCTGCATGTGGTAGAACACGTCGAGGTTGAAGGCGATGACCGTCAGGTCGTCGCCCAGGCCCAGCTCGAGGCTGGGGTCGAAGGTCACGTCGGGGGCGAGGTTCCTGAACGAGAGCTGCCCGCCGAAGACGAACTGGTCGGGCGAGATGCTGAGGCCGGCGCGCACGCCGGGATCGACCACGACGGTGGGAGCGGCCGCGGCGAGCGCGGGCAGCAGCAGCGCGAGGGCGGCGGCCCACAGGGAATTCCTGATCATCGCATTCCTCCTCGATTCGGGGATCACGGCGTTCGTCGGCCGCGAGCATAGGCACGGCCGCCCCGCCGCCGCAAATCTCGTCAAGCCCGTGACAAGCGCGCGGCCCGCCGCCCCGGGCGCCGGTCGCGGACGTCCCCGCGCCCGTGGCCGCGCGGCGGCGCTCCGCACGCCGCGTGTGGTCCGCGCGCGCCCCGCGGGCTATGCTGCGCCCGTTCCCGACGTCTCCCGCATCTCACGGAGGATCCCATGCACCACCCGGCTCTTCGCCGTCTCCCCGCCGCCCTGCGCGCGCTCGTCGCGCCGGCGCTGGCGTTCCTGCTCGCGGTTCCCACGGCGCACGCCGCCGTGGACGAGGCCTCGCGCCCCGTGCTCGAGCGCTACCTGGGCGCCGTCGGGGGCCCGGCCTACCTCGACCTGAGCAGCGTCCACACGCGGGGCACGATCCAGGCCTTCGGCATGAGCGGCAGCATCGAGTCGTGGGTCGTGCGCCCCGACCGCAACGCCACCCGGTTCGCCATCGGGCCCTTCGAGGTCGCCAGCGGCTACGACGGCGCGACCGGCTGGCGCACCGACCCGAACGGCAAGGTCCTGCGGCTCGACGGCAAGGACCTCGACGATCTGAAGGGCGGCGTCTGGCTCGAGACCGGCGCCTGGCTGCGGCCCGACCAGGGCGGCGGCACGGTGGCCTGGTCGGGCGAGGAATCCGACTCCGCCGGGCGCTACGCCGTGCTCGAGTTGACGCCGCCGGCGGGGCGCGTGCGCCGGCTCTGGTTCGACCGCTCGTCCGGCCTGCTCGTGCGGCAGGTGGCGAAGAACGACCAGCAGACGATCGTCACCCGGCTGGGCGACTACCGGCCGGTCGGCGCGGTGACGATGTCCTTCCACTCGATCACCGAGGTCGTGGGCCAGCCGATGAACACCATCCGCATGCAGGTGGACTCGGTGTGGCTCGACGAGGACGTCCCGGCCGCCAACTTCGCCCCGCCCGGCGAGGCGGGGACCGTGCGCTACCTGAAGGCGGAGGGCGTCGCCCGCCTGCCGTTCGAGTACCGGGCGCGGCACGTGTGGCTCAGGGCCTCGGTGAACGACGGCCCGCCCGAGCACTTCATCTACGACACCGGCGCCAGCATCACCGTGCTCGACAGCGCCTACGCCGCCCGCATCGGGCTCGCGACCGAGGGCCGCCAGCAGGGGCAGGGCGCGGGCGCGGTGGGCGGCGCGTCGTTCGCCGTGGTGCCGAAGCTGCGGGTCGAGGCCGCCGACGGCGACGGCATCGAGATGGAGGGCGTGCGCGTCGGCGTGCTGAACGTGAACCCCGTGCTCGCGCCCTACTTCTGGCGCGACTGCGCCGGCATCCTCGGCTTCGACTTCATCAGCCGCTTCGTCAACGAGATCGACTTCGACCGCGGCGCGCTGATGCTGTACGACCCGGCGAAGTTCGCCTACACCGGCGCCGGGCAGGCCGTGCCGATGACGCTGGCCGGGCACACCCCGGTGGTGAAGATGAAACTCGACGACGCCATCGAGGGCGAGTTCCGCGTGGACGTGGGCAGCGGCTCCACCGTGGACCTGCACACGCCGTTCGTGGCCCGGCATCGCCTGACGGAGCGCGCTCCCTACGTCGAGGTCACGGGCGGCGGCTTCGGCGGCACCTTCGCCACCCGCATGGTGCGCATGAAGAAGATCGAACTGGGGCCGTTCGCGTGGGCCGACCCGCTCGTCTCGCTCTCGCAGGCCACCGCCGGCGCCTTCACCAGCGAGGACTACGCCGGCAACATCGGCACCCGCATCCTCGAGCGCTTCAAGGTGACGCTCGACTACGAGCGCCGGCAGATGTGGCTCGAGCCCGGCGCGCGCTACCCGCGGCGCGACGTGCTGGCGCGCTCGGGCATGCAGCTCGCGCGCACCGCCGACACCGTGCGGGTGATGGCCGTGCTGCCCGGCTCCGCCGGGGCGGCGGCCGGCCTGCGCGAGGGCGACATCGTCACCGCGCTCGACGGCCGCCCGGCCGCGACCCTGGAGCCCGCCGACGTGACCGCCGTCCTCGACGAGGGCGCCGAGGGCGGCACGCACACCCTCGACGTCCTGCGCGACGGGAAGAGGAAGCGGGTGAAGATCAAGCTCAGGGAGATGCTGTAGGCGTGACCCGCGTGGCCGGCGGGTGCGCCCTGTGGCGCGAGCTGTGCGAGGCGCAGGCCCGCGCCCGCGCCGCCGACGCGCGCCTCGACCCGGCCGACCCGTGGCGCCACCGCGCCCGCGACTACGCCG
>CAZSQE010000249.1:0-4078 GCA_964608905.1 uncultured bacterium
CGCCGCCGCGCTGGAGGACCTGGAGGCGCGGGCCGGGGCCGGGGCGATCTACGTCCTGCACTCGCCGCCGCGCGACACGGCCTGCGACCGGGCCGCGGTGCGGGCGCACGTCGGCTCGCGCGCCATCCGCGCCTTCGTCGAGCGGGTGCAGCCACCGCTCGTGCTGTGCGGGCACATCCACGAGTCGCCGCGGGTCTCGGGCGCGTGGCGCGACGCCCTCGGCTCCACCGTGGTCGTCAATCCCGGGCAGTTCGGCACCGCGCGGCTGTGCGGCGTCTGGTTCGACCCGGCCCGCCCGGCCGCGACCCTGCGCCACACCGTGCGCGGGTGAGGCCCCCGGGCCCCCCGGCGCGGGCCGGAGCGGAACGCGCGAATCCCCCGGCGGGCCCTCCGAGTCCAATGGGGTTAGAATGCTCCCGCCCGCCGTGTCCCGAACCCGTCAAGCCCGAGGTCCGCTGATGAAGCGTCCGCACGCCGCCTTCGCCCTGCTGCTCCCGTTGCTCCTCCTCGCCGTCGGGGTGTCCGCGCCGCACGCGGCTCCGGCCGCAGCGCCCGCCTGGCGCGCGTGGGACGAGGGCCTGAACGAGGCCGCGCGCCTGCGGCGCCCGGTGCTCGTCGACGTCTATACGGACTGGTGCGGCTGGTGCAAGCGCATGGACCGCGACGTCTACGCGCGCGCCGACGTGCGGGACTACCTTGCCCGGCGCTTCGTGGTCGTGAAGCTGAACGCCGAGAGCCCGGCCCGGGTGCGCTGGGAGGGGCGCGAGATGACGTCGCGCGCGCTGGCCAGCCGCCTCGGCGTGACCGGCTACCCCAACACCACCTTCCTCGACGCCGCCGGCCGCAAGCTCGGCAGCGTGCCCGGCTACGTGCCCGCGCCGAAGTTCCTGCAGGTGCTGCGCTCCGTGGCCGAGGACCAGGCCGGCCGCGCCGGCCGCTCCGGCGCGGCCCGCTGACGGCCCGGGAGCGCCACGGCATGGGCCTCTTCGACGGCGCGCGGCTGGCGGCGCTCGACACCGAGACCACCGGCTTCGATCCGAAACTGGGGCACCGCATCGTCGAGGTCGCCTGCGTGCCCATCGACGACGGCCGCGTCGGGGAGCCGTGGTCTGCGCTCGTGGACCCGGGCTGTCCCATCCCGCCCGACGCGGCGCGGGTGCACGGGATCACCAACGACATGGTGCGGGGCCGGCCCCGCGCGGCGGAGATCGCGGCCGCGCTCGAGGCGCGCTGCGCCGGGCGGATCCTCGTCCTGCACAACGCCGCCTTCGACGTGCCGTTCCTCCGCGGCGACTTCCGGCTGCCGCTCTTCGACGGACTGCTGGCGGAGACCGACCTGCCGCTGTTCGGCCCCCGGCTCATCGACACGCTCGGTCTCGCCCGGGGGCTCTTCGGTGTGGGCGGCAACGGGCTGGGCGAGCTCGCCCGGCGCCTCGGCGTGCCGCCCGGGACCGCGCACCGCGCGGCGGGCGACGCGCTCACGACCGCGCGCCTGCTGCTGGCGCTCGGCGAGCGCTGGGAGCGCGAGAAGGGCGTGCGGACGCTGGACGAGCTGGCGGCGGAGAGCCGCAAGGGCCTGCTGCTCGCCGGGCGCCGCCCGCGCGGCTGACCGGGACCGCCCGCCGCGGGTCCCTCCGCGGGCCACGGTCGGCGTCGCCTCGCCGGCCGCCGCCCCGCCCCTTCCTCCGGGCAGTTGACACGCGGCCGCCGGCCGAATCATCGTCGGCGCCCAGGCCCCGTGACGCATCGCCCCCGGAGGTGCCATGCAGGTGAACGACCCGCCCGACGTCGGCCGGCCCGCCCCCGAGTTCCGCCTCAAGGGGCCGGGGGGCCAGCCGTTCACGCTCTCGGAGTACCACGGCAACCGCAACCTGCTGCTGGCGTTCTACCCGCTGGCGTTCTCGCCCCTGTGCTCGCACCAGCTCCCCGGGATCCAGGCCCGGCTCGCGCGCTTCCGCGCGCTCGACACCGAGGTGCTGGGCATCAGCGTGGACTCCTGGTACGCGAACACCGAGTTCGCGCGCAGGCTGGGCCTGTCCTTCCCGCTGCTCTCGGACTTCGACCGCGTCGCCTGCGCCGCCTACGGCGTGCTCGTCCCCGGGCGCGGCTACAGCCGGCGCGCGCTGTTCGTCGTGGACAAGGCGGGCCGCGTCGCGTGGCGCGAGATCGCCCCCGGGCCGACGGACATCCCCAGCACCGAGGACGCCCTCGCCGCGCTCGAGGGCCTGGCGTGAGGCGCGCGTGCCCCTGAAGGACCGGCCGCGCGTCCTCGTGGTGGACCGCGAGAGCGAGGCCACCAAGTCGCTGCTCGCCTTCCTGCGCGCCCAGGACCTCGACGTGGTCTGGGCGCGCGACGGCGAGAGCGCCGACAACGCCCTCGACGCCACGCGGGTGGACTGCCTGGTGACCGAGCTGCGCGTCCACCGCATCGACGGGGTCGGGCTGCTGCGCCGCGCCCACGAGCGCAACCCCGAGGTCTGCGCCGTGCTGATCGCCGAGCGGGCGGACGTGGACATGGCGGTCGAGGCGATGCGCCAGGGCGCGGCCGACTTCCAGGTCAAGCCGCTGAACCACGAGAAGCTGCTGGCGGTGCTGCGGCAGGGGCTCGACCGCCAGGCGCTGGTGGCGCGGGTGGCCGAGATGGAGGCGCAGCTCGACGAGCGCTTCGGGCTCGAGCGGCTCACCGGGCGCTCGCGGGCCATCGTGCGGGTGATGGAGCAGGTGAGCCACATCGCCTCGACCCGCGCCACCGTGCTCATCGAGGGCGAGACCGGCACCGGCAAGGGGCTGGTGGCGCAGGCCATCCACCGCCACAGCCCGCGCCGCGGCGAGCGCTTCGTGTGGGTGAACTGCGGCGCGCTGGCCGAGGGCGTCATCGAGAGCGAGCTGTTCGGCCACGAACGCGGCGCCTTCACCGGCGCCAGCGCCCTGCGGCGCGGGCGCTTCGAGCTGGCCGACGGCGGCACGCTTCTGCTCGACGAGATCGGCGAGCTGCCGCCCACCGTGCAGGTCAAGCTGCTGCGCGTGCTGCAGGACCGCTCCTTCGAGCGCGTGGGCGGCAGCGAGACGCTGCGCGTGGACGTGCGCCTCATCGCCGCCACGAACCGCGACCTCGCGGCCGAGGTGGCCGCCGGGCGCTTCCGCGAGGACCTCTTCTACCGGCTGAGCGTGGTGCGCATCGCCATGCCGCCGCTGCGCGAGCGCCCCGAGGACATCCCGCTGCTGGTCGAGGGCTTCATCCGCGAGTTCGACCGCGAGCACGGCCGCAAGGTGACGGGCATCACGCGCGGGGTGCTGGACCGGCTGGTGCGCTACCCGTGGCCCGGCAACGTGCGCCAGCTGCGCAACACCGTCGAGGGGATGGTGGTGTTCGCCGAGGGCCGCCGCACCCTCGACCTGTCCGACCTGCCGGACGCCCTGCGGGAGGTGGAGAGCGCGGGGGAGAAGCTCGAGCTGCGCGTGGGCATGACCGTGGCCGAGGCGGAGCGCCAGCTCGTCGCCGCCACCCTGCGGCACTGCGGCAACGACAAGCCCCGGGCCGCCGCGATGCTGGGCATCGGGCTGCGCACGCTCTACCGCAAGCTCAAGCTGCGCTGAAGCCTCGGGGCCGCCGGCCGGGGGCCGCCGCGGGGCTAAGCCCCGGCGCGGGCCCGGCCGATAACACGGGTGATCAGGTTGCTCGCGGCCATGGAGGTCACCTGGTGCTCACGCACGACGACGACCAGGCGTCCAGGGGGCAGGACCCCGCCCGGAAGGCGAAGATCCTGCCCTTCGGGCAGCGCCGTGTCCCGGACTGGCTGACCGGGCCGGGGGACGACATGGGCGCGGCCGAAGAGCCGACGGCGCCCGAGCCGACCCCGGTCACGACCACGAGCCCGGTGCTGCGGCGGCCGGGCGCGCCCCCGCCGGCGGTGGACATGGAGCCCGGCGTCGAATCCGCGAGCGCCTCCGCCTTCGCGGTCACGCCCCGGCCGTCGGCCGCGCCCGAGCCCGAGCTGAAGCCGGAGCCCGAGCCGGAGCCCGAGCCGATCGAGCCGCGCCGGGCGAAGCCGAGGAAGGCCTCCGACCCGTCGGCCCC
>CAZSQE010000250.1:0-4059 GCA_964608905.1 uncultured bacterium
CGGCGGCCGCGCGCTGGTCGGCACGAACGTCCTGGCCTGTCACCCGGAGCCCGCGCGCACCAAGCTGGCGACGATGCTGGCCGCGGGCGAGGCGAACGTCTACACCATCGAGAAGGACGGGGTGAAGAAGCTCATCTACCAGGCGCCCTGGTACCGGGACGGCGCGTACGCCGGCTTCGTCGAGCTGTCGCTCGTCGTGCCCGCGGCGATGCCCCACTTCGTGCGCGGCGCCTGAGCCGGCAAGGCGGCCGAGCGGCCGCCGGGAGGCGGGCGATGCCGTCCGCACGCTGGGAGGGAGACATGGCGGAAGGATCGAAGTGCTGTGACCATGGCGCGAGCCTCGCCGGGCCGCTCTGGGCCGCCGGGTGGCTGTTCACGTGGGGCCTGCTGCACCTCGGGCTGCCGAAGGCCATCTACGCCATCGTGATCTGGCCGTACTACCTCGGCGCGGCGCTCAAGCTGCCGGGCTGATCCGGACCCACGACCCGCCTTCGGCGGGTGCCCCGTGGGTGCCCACGCGCGACCGCCCGGCCGGTCTCCCGGCCGGGCGGTCGTTCGATCCCGCGCGGCTCACCCCTTCGCCGCCGTCTCCACCCGCCCGGGATACGCCGCCAGCGCCGCGGCGAGGCACTTCATCGCCCGCTCCAGCACCGGGATCTCGAGCACGTAGGCGATGCGCACCTCGTCGCGCCCCAGCCCCGGCGTGGCGTAGAAGCCGTCGGCCGGCGCCACCATCACCGTCTCGCCCTCCAGCGCGAAGTCCTCGAGCAGCCACTCGGCGAAGGCGCTGGCGTCGTCCACCGGCAGCCGCGCGCAGATGTAGAACGCGCCCTCCGGCTTGCGCGCCAGCACGCCCGGCATGGCGGCGAGCGCGGCGTGGACCATGTCGCGGCGCTTCTGGTACTCGGCGTTCACCCCGGCGATGTAGGAGGCCGGCACCTCGGTGAGCCCGGTGCACGCGTACTGCTCGACCGAGGGCGGGCAGAGCCGCGCCTGGCCGAAGCGCATGATCGCCGCCATGAACTCGGGGTCGCGGCTGACGATGTTGCCGATGCGGGCGCCGCACAGCGAGTAGCGCTTGCTGACCGAGTCCACCACCACCACCTGCCTCTCCATCCCCGGCAGGGTGAGCGCCGAGCGGTGCTTCCGCCCGTCGTAGACGAACTCGCGGTAGACCTCGTCCGCCACCAGCACCAGCCCGCGCTCGCGGCAGATGGCCGCCAGCATGTCCATCTCGGCGTCGGTGTAGACCGTGCCGGTCGGGTTGTTGGGCGAGCAGATGAGGATGGCCCGCGTGCGCGGCCCGATCCTCGCCTCGATGGCGGCGCGCGGCGGCAGGTGGTAGCCGTCCTCGGCCCGCGTCGTCACCGGCACCGGCTGCACGCCCAGCATCGTCGCGAAGCCGTTGTAGTTGGTGTAGAACGGCTCGAACACCAGCACCTGGTCGCCCGGGTCGCACAGCGCGCCGAGGGTGAAGAGGATGGCCTCGCTCCCGGCCGTGGTGACGAAGATCTCCTCGGTCTTCAGCTCGACGCCGATCCCGGCGTAGTAGGAGCGCAGCGCGGCGAGGAACTCGGGCAGGCCCTGCGAGGGCCCGTAGGCGACGTACGGCTCCGGGTAGCTCCGCAGCCGGTCGAGGATGGCCCGGGGTGTGGGGATGTCCGGCTGCCCGATGTTGAGCGGGTGGACGGTCTTCCCGGCCTTGCGGGCCGCGACCGCGAAGGGCGCCAGCCGCCGGATGGGCGAGGCGGGCATGGCCTGGGCGCGCTGCGAGAGGGGTGCGGCACTGGTCATCGTGTCCTCCTGGGAGCGGTCCGGGCCGTGCGAGCGGCCCGCGAGGTCGCCGCCGGGGCGCTCGTCGGGCGCGGGCGTCGCGCCGCTCCGGGCCGGAGCGCGAAAGAGTCTAGCGCATCGGGTGCGGGCGCGGTACTCTGCGCTCCCGTTTTCGCGGCACCTCGGCGCCGCGCGGAAACCCGCGTTCCGCAGCCCGGAGGAGAGGAAGTGCAACGAGAGATCCGCACCTGGACGACCAAGGACGCCGCCGCGCTCTACAACGTGCCCGGCTGGTCGAGCGGCTACTTCCGCATCAACGACGCCGGACACGTCGAGGTGACGCCGGCGGGGCCCGAGGGGCCCGCCGTGGACCTCTACGAGTTGACGCTCGACCTCGAGCGCCGCGGGCTCGGCATGCCCATCCTGATGCGCTTCTCCGACATCCTGCACAGCCGGGTCAAGGCGCTGTTCGGCTGCTTCGACAACGCCATCCGCGAGTACGGCTTCCGCGGCCGCTACCGCGGCGTGTACCCGATCAAGGTGAACCAGCAGCACCAGGTGGTCGAGGAGCTGGTGCGCTTCGGCGCGCCGTTCGGCCTCGGCCTCGAGGCCGGCTCGAAGCCCGAGCTGCTCGCCGGCCTGGCGCTGCTCGACAGCCCCGACTCGCTGCTCGTGCTCAACGGCTACAAGGACGCCGAGTACATGGAGACGGCGCTGCTGTCGCAGAAGCTCGGGCGCTACCCCATCGTCGTCATCGACCGCTTCCGCGAGCTGGACCTGCTGCTGCAGGTGTCGCGGCGCCTCGGCATCCGGCCGCACATCGGCGTGCGCGGCAAGCTCACCACCAAGGGCGCCGGCAAGTGGATGGAGTCCACCGGCGACCGCTCCAAGTTCGGCCTCACCGCTACCGAGATCGTGCTGCTGCTCGACAAGCTGCGCGACGAGAAGATGCTCGACTGCCTCGAGCTGCTGCACTTCCACATCGGCTCGCAGATCTCGGCGGTGCGCGCCATCAAGGACGCCATGCAGGAGGCCACCCGCATCTACGTCGAGCTGGTCAGGGCGGGCGCGGGGCTCAGGTTCCTCGACGTCGGCGGCGGCCTGGGCGTGGACTACGACGGCTCCTCCACGAACTGGCCCTCGTCCACGAACTACAACATGCAGGAGTACGCCAACGACGTGGTGGCCGCCGTCCTCGAGGCCTGCGAGACGGCCAAGGTCGCGCACCCCGACATCATCACCGAGTCGGGCCGCGCGCTGGTCGCGCACCACTCGGTGCTGGTCTTCAACATCCTCGACGTGAACGAGGTGCTGGCCGGGCACTCGCCGCCCGAGGTGGGCAAGGACGAGCCGGCGGTCATCCAGCAGCTGGTCGAGACCTGGCGCGGCATCTCGCGCAAGAACTTCCAGGAGGCCTACCACGACGCGCTGCAGCTCAAGGAGGAGGCGACCAACCTCTTCAACGTCGGGCTGCTCGACCTGCGCGGCCGCGCCCGCGTCGAGCAGCTGTTCTGGGGCTGCTGCGAGGCCATCCTCAAGATCATCCGCGAGCTGGACTACGTGCCCGACGACCTCGAGGGGCTGGAGAAGGGGCTGGCCGACACCTACTACGGCAACTTCTCCGTGTTCCAGTCGGTGCCCGACCACTGGGCGGTCAAGCAGCTGTTCCCCGTCATGCCGCTGCACCGGCTCAACGAGCGCCCGACGCGGCGCGCGGTGGTGGCCGACCTGACCTGCGACTCCGACGGCAAGATGGACCAGTTCATCGAGTTGCGCGACGTCAAGAGCTCGCTCGAGCTGCACGCCTTCGACGGCAGGCCCTACCACATCGGCGTCTTCCTGGTCGGCGCCTACCAGGAGATCCTCGGCGACCTGCACAACCTGTTCGGCGACACGAACGCCGTGCACATCGCGCTGGGCGAGGGCGGCTACCGCATCGACCACGTGGTCGAGGGCGACTCGGTCACCGAGGTGCTGGGCTACGTCCAGTACCAGAAGCATCAGCTCATGCAGCGCATGCGCCAGTCGAACGAGGAGGCGCTGCGCCGCGGGCTCCTGACCTTCGAGGAGTCGGCGCTGCTGATGCGGCGCTACGACGAGGGCCTCTCCGGCTACACCTACCTCGAGGAGGCCGGGCCCGAGCCGCGGCCGGCGAACGGCGCGGGCGAGGCGGCCACGTCACCCCCCCCACGCCGCCGGCGCAAGGCGACCACGGACCAGGCGAGCTTCCTGCCGGGTGGAGAGGGATAGGGAGCGGGCGGGGGGCGCACCGGGCCTGAGGTCCGA
>CAZSQE010000251.1:0-4055 GCA_964608905.1 uncultured bacterium
GGCCGGGACCTTGAGGGCCTCCAGCTGGCTCGCGCTGCAGCCTTCCTTGTTCACCTTCTCGCCCTTCGCCGTGTCCGGGCACTTGTCCACGCCGTCGCAGACCCCGTCGCCGTCGGCGTCCATGTGGCAGCCGCGGGCGTCCACGATGCAGCCCTTCGGCGTGTCGTTGCAGTAGTCCAGCCGGTCGAACACGCCGTCACCGTCGAAGTCCACGGCGGGCCAGACGTAGCAGGGGGCCACCGGGTCGCGGTAGTCGGCGGCCGTCGGCATCTCGGCCGACGCCACGGACACCGCGGTCACCAGCAGCGCAAGGACGAACATGACGCGAGGGAACGACATAGAGACGACCTCCTCCCGGAATGCCGGAATGCGGGACGCGGTCGCGACCCGGTCACCGACGTCTCGATGGCTGCAGTTATACCGCGTCCCTCCGGGACCGCCAAGCGCGGCAGTTCGGGCGACCAGCGCGGGGGCGCCGACGCCGGGCACCGCCGCGACCGCCCCGCGCCCGCATCGCGCTGCGGATGCGCGGCCTGCGCGCCGCCGTCCTTGAGCCCCGCGCGGGCGGTTGCTAGGCTGCGCGGGCTCCCGTCGGGCGGCATCGCCCGGCGCGGACACCCCTCGGCACCCTGCACCGCCCGGGAGATCCCTGCGGCGGGTTTTTGGCATGCTCCGCGAACGGGGAGGGCGCGTGGCGGACCAGGCGCTGTCGTCGGGCGGGACCTACCTGCGCGACGAACTGGCGGAGCGGCTCGCCGGGCTGGCCGACCGCCTCCCCGAGGCCGCCGCCATGCTCGAGGCGTGCCGGCCCGGCGGGCGCCGGGCCGGGGTGCGCGGGCTCGCCGGCTCGGCCCGCGGCTACCTCGCCTCGTGGCTGCAGCGCCGCACCGGCCGCACCGTCCTCTACGTCGTCGCCCACGGCGACGCCTACGAGGAGGCCCGCGACGACCTCGAGTACTTCCGCGGGCCCGGCGACACGCTGGCGCTGCCCGAGCCGGACACGCTGCCCTACGACCCGTCCTCGCCGCACCCCGGCATCACCGCGCAGCGGCTCGACACGCTGGCGCGGCTGGCCGGGGGTGGATCCGGCGTGGTGCTGGCCACGGCGCGCGGCGTGCTGCAGCGGGTGCCGCGCCCGGCGCGCCTGCGCCGCGCCGTGCTCGAGCTGTCGGTGGGGGGCGACTACGACCCCGGCGCGCTCATGGAGCGGCTCGTGTTCATGGGCTACGAGCGCCTGCCCGAGGTGGAGGCGGTCGGGCAGTTCGCGCGGCGCGGCGGCATCCTCGACGTCTACGCCAGCGGGCTGGCCGACCCGCTGCGGCTCGAGTTCGACGGGGACACGCTGGTCTCGCTGCGGCGCTTCGACGCCTCGACCCAGCGCTCGCTCGAGCAGCTCGCCACCGGCCGCGTGCTGCCGCGCTACGAGGTGCTGCTCGAGCCGGGCGCGGCGGCGGCGGGCGACGGACCGCTGTTCCACGACGGGATGGAGCGCTTCGCCGCGCGCTACGACCCCGACCCCGGCACGCTCCTCGACTACCTGCCGCCCGACGCCGTCGTCGTGCTCGACGACCCCGGCGCCCTGCGCGCCCGCGCCGCCGACCTCGACGCGCTGGCGGCCCGCGGCCACGCCGAGGCGCGCGGTCCCTACCCCTCGGTCTCGCCGCCGGAGGCGCTGTTCCTGCCGGGCGGCGCGTTCGACGCGCTCGTCGCGGCCCGCCCGGGCGTGGACTGGCTCGGGCCCGTCGTTGAATCGGGCGACGCCGCGCGCTACGGCGCGGCCCTCGCCGTGGATTGCGTCCCGGCCGAGCCGGTGCAGCGTTCGATCGAGCGGCTGCGCGACCACCTCGCCGCCCTGGCCGCCGGCGGCGTGGCGGCGGTGGTGCTGTGCGACAACCCGGGCCAGCGCGACCGGCTCGGCGAGCTGCTGGGCGAGACCGGCGCCACGCTGGGCGTGGGGCTGGTCTCGGCCGGCTTCACCCTGCGCGGGGCGCGGCTGGCCGTCCTCACCGACCACGAGATCTTCGCCCGCTACCGGCGCCGGCGGCGGCGCCTCAAGAAGACCGGCGGCCTCTCGCTCGCCGAGCTGTCGGCGCTCAAGCCGGGCGACTTCGTCGTGCACGAGGACCACGGCATCGGCGTGTACCGCGGCATGCAGCGGCTCAACCTGAACGGGCAGGAGACCGACTGCATCGAGGTCACCTACGCCGAACGGGACCGCCTGTTCGTGCCGGTGCAGCAACTCGCGCTGGTGTCGCGCTACGCCGCCGGCGAGGGCGCGCGGCCGTCGCTGCACCGCCTCGGCTCGGGCGCCTGGCAGAAGACCAAGGCGCGGGCGCGCAAGGCGGTGCAGGACATGGCCGAGGGGCTGCTGCGCGCCTACGCCGCGCGCCGTGCGCTCACCGGCCACGCCTTCCGCCCCGACGCGGTCTGGCAGCGCGAGCTGGAGGCCTCGTTCCCCTACGAGGAGACCCCGGACCAGCTCCGGGCCATCGAGGACGTCAAGCGTGACATGGAGTCGGAGCGGCCGATGGATCGCCTCATCTGCGGCGACGTCGGCTACGGCAAGACCGAGGTGGCGGTGCGGGCCGCCTTCAAGGCGGTGCAGGACGGCAAGCAGGCCGCCGTGCTGGTGCCCACCACCATCCTGGCGCAGCAGCACCTGCTGGTGTTCCGCGAGCGGCTGGCCGACTTCCCGGTCAAGGTCGAGGTGCTGTCGCGCTTCCGCACGGCGCGGGAGCAGAAGGAGGTGGTGGCCCGCCTCGCCGCCGGCGACGTGGACGTCGTCATCGGCACGCACCGGCTGCTCTCGAGGGACGTGCGCTTCCGCGACCTCGGCCTGGTCGTCATCGACGAGGAGCACCGCTTCGGCGTGGCGCAGAAGGAGAGGATCCGCCAACTCACCCGCACCGTGGACGTGCTGGCGATGACCGCCACGCCCATCCCGCGCACCCTCAACCTGTCGCTGGCCGGGGCGCGCGACATGTCGGTCATCGAGACGCCGCCGCGCGACCGCCTGCCGGTCCGCACCGAGATCCTCGAGTTGGACGAGGAGGTGCTCACCGACGCCGTGCTGCGCGAGGTGGACCGCGGCGGGCAGGTGTTCTTCGTCCACAACCGCGTCGAGACCATCCTCAACGCCGCCCTGCGCCTGCAGAAGCTGGTGCCGCAGGTGCGCATCGCCGTCGCCCACGGGCAGATGCACGAGCGCGAGCTCGAGCGCGTCATGCTCGAGTTCCTCGACCGGCGCTGGGACGTGCTGGTCTCGACCATGATCATCGAGTCGGGCATCGACATGCCGAGCGTGAACACGCTGGTCGTGGACCGCGCCGACACCCTCGGCCTGGCCCAGCTCTACCAGCTGCGCGGCCGGGTGGGCCGTTCCTCCCACCGCGCCTACGCCTACCTGGTGGTGCCGTCGCGCCGCGTGCTCACCGAGGAGGCGGAGAAGCGCCTGCGCGTCATCGAGGAGCTGGACGAGCTGGGCGTGGGGTTCAAGATCGCCCTCAAGGACATGGAGATCCGCGGCGCCGGCAACCTGCTCGGGCCCGAGCAGCACGGCTTCATCGTCGGCCTCGGCTTCGACCTCTACGTCAAGCTGCTCGAGGAGGCGGTGGCGGCGCTCAAGGGCGAGGCGGCCGCGGCGCGGCCCGAGCCGCGGCTCGTGACCGACTGGAGCGCGTTCCTGCCCGACGACTACGTGCCCGACGAGCACGAGAAGCTGGACCTCTACCGCCGGCTCGCCGACACGCGCTCGGCCGGCGAGCTGGACGACCTCACGCTCGAGCTGCTCGACCGCTTCGGCCAGCTGCCGCCGCCGGCGGTGGCGCTGGTCGAGCTGCGCCGCCTGCGGCTGCTGGCGGCCGCGGGAACCGTGGAGAGCCTGCGCGTCATGCAGGCGGTGACCGAGCTGGCGCTCGTCCAGCCGCTCAGGCCCGCCGCCATCCGCACGGTGGTGGGGATGCTGCCGTTCCAGGTGGAGTTCTTCACCGGGCGCGAGTTCGGCCTGCGCGTCCGCGGCGAGGGCCTCGTCCTGCTGAACCGCGCGCGCGAGCTGC
>CAZSQE010000252.1:0-4040 GCA_964608905.1 uncultured bacterium
CCGTCCCCCAGCCGCCCGATGCCGTCCCGCCCCCGGCCGAGGGGAGGAGCCGCATGACGTTCAAGGTCGAACTGGAGCGCGAAGGCGACGGCCGCTGGATCGCCGAGGTCCGCGAGTTGCCCGGGGTGATGGCCTACGGACCGACGGCCGCGGAGGCCGGCGCCCGGGCGCAGGCACTCGCCCTGCGCGTCGTCGCCGATCGGCTGGATCACGGCGAGGCGGGGCCGGACCTGTTGAGCATCTCCTTCACCGCAGCCTGATGCGGTGGGGGAGCGCCCCCGCACGCCAGGTCCTCTCCGCTCTGATCAGGGCGGGCTGGAGCATCAAGCGGTCGTCCGGCTCGCACCATGTCCTGGCGCGACCGGGATGGCCCGACTTCGTCTTCGCCTTCCATGCTGCGGAGGAGATCGGTCCGCGCATGCTCGCGAGGATCGCGAAGCACACGGGGCTACGGCCCGAGGACCTCTGAGGAGCGGGACTTGCCCTACGAGTCCCGCGGCTCCGGCGCTTCCGGGTCGATTCCCAGGGCCTGGATCGCTCCCGCCACCACCTCCGGCTTCACCTTCCCCTCCCGCGCCAGCGCGGCGAGGGCGGCGAAGGCGATGTGCTCGGCGTCCACCTCGAAGAAGCGGCGCAGGGCGGCGCGCGTGTCGCTGCGGCCGAAACCGTCGGTGCCGAGCGGCGTGAACGAGCCGGGCACCCAGCGGGCGACCATGTCGGGCACCGCCTTCATGAAGTCGGAGGCGGCGATCACCGGCCCGGCCGCGCCCTCGAGCACGCGCGTCACGTACGGCACGCGCGGTGTGTCGAGCGGGTGCAGGCGGTTCCAGCGCTCGACCGAGAGCGCCTCGTTGCGCAACTGCTGGTACGACGTCGCGCTCCACACGTCCGCGGCCACGCCGAAGCGCTCGGCCAGCAGCTCCTGCGCCCGCAGGGCCTCGCGCAGGATGACGCCGCTGCCGAAGAGCTGCACCCGCAGCTCGCCCGACCCGCCTGCGGCGGGTGCCCCACCCGCGCGGAAGCGGTACAGGCCGCGCAGGATGCCGTCCTCGACGCCGGCCGGCATGGGCGGCATCGGGTAGTCCTCGTTGTAGAGCGTCACGTAGTAAAAGATGTCCTCGCCCCGGCGGTACATGCGCTCGAGGCCGTCGCGCACGATGACCGTGGTCTCGTAGGCCCAGGCCGGGTCGTAGGCGAGCAGGTTGGGGATGACCGAGGCCAGCACGTGGCTGTGCCCGTCCTCGTGCTGCAGGCCCTCGCCGTTCAGCGTGGTGCGGCCGGCGGTGGCGCCCATCATGAAGCCGCGCCCGCGGGCGTCGGCGAACGCCCAGGCCAGGTCGCCGGTGCGCTGCAGGCCGAACATCGAGTAGAAGATGTAGAAGGGGATCATCGGCTCGCCGTGCGTGGCGTACGACGTGCCGGCGGCGGTGAACGAGGCCATCGAGCCGGCCTCGGTGAGGCCCTCCTCGAGCAGCTGGCCGTCGTTCTTCTCGGTGTACGACAGGTAGACCTTCGAGTCCACCGGCTCGTAGCGCTGCCCGCCGGCGGCGTAGATGCCGACCTCCTTGAAGAGCACCTCGAGGCCGAAGGTGCGCGCCTCGTCGGGGATGATGGGCACGACGCGCCGGCCCCACGCCGGGTCGCGGATGAGGTTCCGCAGCAGCTTGGCGAAGGCCATGGTGGTCGAGACCGGCTGGTCCTCGCGCGTGCCGGCGGCGAACTCGGCGAACACGGCCTCCTGCGGCGTCGGCAGCGGCCGCGCGCGCACGATGCGCTTGGGCAGGCAGCCGCCGAGGCGGCGGCGGCACGCGTCGAGGTAGCGCACCTCGGGGCTGTCGGGCCCGGGGTGGTAGTAGGGCGCGTCCGCGAGCCGCTCGTCGGGGATGGGGATGTGGAGCCGGTCGCGGAACTTGCGCAGCTCCTCCACCTTGAGCTTCTTCTGCTGGTGCGCGACGTTGCGCGCCTCGGCGGTGGCCCCCAGTGTCCAGCCCTTGACCGTCTGGACGAGGAGCGCGGTGGGCCGGCCCTTCGTGTTCACCGCCGCGTGGTAGGCGGCGTAGAGCTTGTGGTTGTCGTGCCCGCCGCGCCGCAGGCGCTTGAGCTCGTCGTCGCCCAGGTGCTCGACCAGCTTGAGCAGGCGCGGGTCGCGCCCGAAGAAGTGCTGCCGCAGGTAGGCGCCGTCCTCGACGGAGTAGCGCTGCCACTCGCCGTCCACCGTGTCGTTCATCGCCTCGACCAGCACGCCGTCGTAATCGCGCGCCAGCAGGGCGTCCCACTCGCGCCCCCAGACGACCTTGACGACGTTCCAGCCGGCGCCGGTGAAGAGCGCCTCCAGCTCCTGAATGATCTTGCCGTTGCCGCGCACCGGGCCGTCGAGCCGCTGCAGGTTGCAGTTGACGACGAAGGTCAGGTTGTCGAGCCCGTCGCGCCCGGCCAGCCCCAGCCCGCCCAGCGCCTCGGGCTCGTCCATCTCGCCGTCGCCGACGAAGGCCCAGACGCGCTGCTGCGACGTGTCGGCGAAGCCGCGGGCGTGCAGGTAGCGGTTGAAGCGCGCCTGGTAGACGGCGTTGAGCGGGCCCAGGCCCATCGAGACGGTGGGGAACTCCCAGCAGTGGGGCATGAGCCGCGGGTGCGGGTAGGAGGGCAGCCCCCGGCCGCCGACCTCCTGGCGGAAGTGGTCGAGCTGCTCCTCGCTGATGCGCCCCTGCAGGAAGCCGCGGGCGTAGATGCCGGGGGCGGCGTGGCCCTGGAAGAAGACCTGGTCGCCGGGGGTTTCGTCCTTGCCGCGGAAGAAGTGGTTGAAGCCCATCTCGTAGAGCGAGGCGCTCGAGGCGTAGGTGGCGAGGTGGCCGCCGATGCCGGGCGAGACCTGGTTGGCGCGCAGCACCATGACCACGGCGTTCCAGCGCACGATGCGCCGGATGCGGTGCTCCATCTCCTCATCGCCGGGGAAGGGCGGCTCCTGCTCGGGCGAGATGGTGTTGATGTAGCGCGTCCGCACCAGGCCGGGCAGGCCGACGTCCAGCATGCGGGCGCGCTTGAGCAGGCGGCGCACGAGGAAGCCGGCGCGCTCGCGGCCGCGCTCGCGCACGACGGCGTCGAGGGCCTCGGTCCACTCCCGGGTCTCGATCGGGTCGGCGTCGGGCAGCTGCCGCTTGAAGCCGTCGAGCAGGCCGGGCCGGTAGCCCTCGCCGCCGTCCAGCTCGGCGCCGGGGGCCGGCGCGCGCTCGTCCATCTCGGCCATGGGATGCGTCCTCCTGGGGGTGTCGCGGGGGTCGGCAGACCCCTTCCGATGCGCTGCGGGGCCCGGCGGCTTCCGGCCGGGGAAGGGGAAGATAGCCCAGGATGGGACCATTCCCGAACCGGCGGGCCCGGGACCGGCGGCCCCGGCCGGCCCCGGGGGCCGGCTAGGAGATGGCCGCTGGGGGAGGGACCGGGGGGCGCCGCCGGTCCAGCGCCTCCCGCAGGCGCTGCGCCACCTGCTGGATGTGGAACGGCTTGGCCACGAAGCCCACCGCCCCGGCCTCCATCCACGAGGCCTGGCTCTCCATGGTGGCGTAGCCGCTGGCGATGACGACCGGCAGGTGCGGGGCCGTGCGGTGCACCTCGCGCAGCACCGCCTCGCCCGGGATGCCGGGCAGGGTCAGGTCGAGCAGCATGGCGTCCACCCGCGGCTCGCCGCGGCGGAGGATCTCCAGCGCCTGCTCGCCGGTCTCCACCGCCAGCACGTCGAAGCCGTGCTGCTGCAGCCCGGTGCGGGCCAGGGCGCGCAGGCCGGGCTCGTCGTCCACCACCAGCACCGTCTCGTGCCCGCGCGCGGTGGCCGTCGCCGGCACCAGCAGGGGCGCCTGCCCGGGCGTGTCCACCGGGAAGAGCAGGCGGAACGCCGGCTCGCCGGGCGCGGCGCCGGCGACGAGCACGCCGCCGTGCCCGCGCACGATGTCCCCGGCCACGCTCAGCGCCAGCCCGCTGCGGTCGGCCAGCGGCTCGGCGACGCGCGGCTGCTGCAGCAGGTGCTGGTGGACCTGGCGCAGGAGCTG
>CAZSQE010000253.1:0-4020 GCA_964608905.1 uncultured bacterium
CCGCGCCCGTCACCGTCACCTCCGCTTCGGCGGGGCCGGCGGCGGCGGCGGCGCCTTCGCGTCCGCGGGCTTCGCCGGCGGTATGGCCACCGAGGGGAAACGGCGCTCGATGGCGCGCGGCTCGAACCAGTCCTCGATGATCCAGCGCCCGTCGCGCCGCCCGAACACCACGCCGTAGCGCTTCACGCCCTGCGGGCCCTCGAAGCGCAGCGAGAGCCGCCGGGGCCAGGCCGCGTCCTTCTCGCCGAACTCCACCGTCCACGGCGTGCGCACCACGCGCCGGTTCCAGCCCTCCGCCACCGCCTCGCGCACCTTCGCCGGATCGCGCACCAGCCGCTCCGCCGGCGCGAGCTGGCCGTCGAGCAGCAGCCGCACGAACAGCACCAGCGTGGCGTAGGGCGTGGGCAGCAGCCGCTCGTCCTGCGCCTCGAAGATGTCGCGGCCCTCGATGAAGGTGCGCTCGGTGACGAGGCGCGGGCAGGCCGCGCACTCGGCGAAGAGCGAGTCGGTCGCCGCGGGCGTCCACGAGACCAGCTCCGGCCGCTCGTCGCCGTTCAGGTCCGCCCACACCGCCTCCCCGGCCTCGCCCAGCGTCGGGTAGCGCTCCTCGTCCTGTTGCAGGACCCAGAAGGCGCCGTTGGGGGCCAGCCGCAGCAGCGTGAAGCGCGGCACCCGCCCGCGCGTCTCGTCGATGACGCCGGCCTCGTACGGGTACTGCTCGTTCCCGGACCACCAGACCCGCAGGCGCGGGCGGTGGCCGCCGCGGAAGAGCACTCCCTGCAGGCGCAGGTCCGCCTCGCGGAACCAGTAGAGGAACCCCACCGCCTCGGCGGCGGGGTGGACCGGGTCGCGCACCATGAGCAGCGCGAACGCCGGCGAGGCGGGGTCGACCGCCACCTCGGTCGCGAACCCCAGCGAGTCGAGGGTGGTGCGGATGGCCGGGGCGAGCAGCAGGTCGCGCCGCCCCTGCGCCCGCAGCAGCCGGCGGCCGATGAGCCCGACCCGCTCGTAGGCGCCGTAGTTGGCGCCGCCCGCGCTGTCGCCCCGGTTGGCCCGGAAGCCCTCCAACGCCTGTGCGGTCCACAGCCGGAGCGTGTCCACCTCGGGCTCGCCCCCCACCCAGACGACGCGCTGGGCGCGGGCCGGCGTGGCCGCCAGCACGAGGAGGAGGACGGACAGCAGGAGGAGCGTCGGGGCGCGGCGAGGGCGGGCCTGGGCGGTCGGGAGGGCGTGCATGGGGTGGAGTAGAACGCCATCGGGCGCGGTCCCGTCAAGTGGGATGCGGCCCGTCCCTGTCCGCACTTCGCAAAATGACGGCGGCGGCGCCCGTTGCCGCGGCGGGGCGCGGTGGCTAGTCTCGGGTCCGGCACGGACCACCCGGCCGGCCGCAGGAGGGACCATGAGACTCCAGGACCAGGTCGCACTCGTCACCGGCGCCAGCCACGGGCTCGGCCTCGCCATCTCCCGCGCGCTCGCCGCCGAGGGCGCGGCGGTCGCGGCCCTCGCCCGCCCCGGGCCCCGGCTCGAAGCGGCGGTGGCCTCCCTGGCCGGCGCCTTCGCCGTCCCGGCCGACGTGACCCGCGAGGCCGAGGTCGCGGCGGCGGTGCGCGCCGCGGCGGAGCGCCGGGGCCGGCTCGACATCGTGGTGCTCAACGCCGGCACCTGGCAGGGCGCGCCCCTCCACGAGACCAGCGAGGAACTGTGGGACCGGCTCCTCGACCTCAACCTCAAGGGCGCCTTCCTCGTCCTCAAGCACGCCGCCCCCCTCCTCGTCGCCCGGCGGCGCGGCACGGTGGTGGGCATCGACTCGCTGGGCGGGCGCGTCGGGCTGCCCGGCTCGGCGGCCTACGCCGCCAGCAAGTGGGGCCTGCGCGGGCTGCTCGAGTCGGCGGCGCTCGAGCTCAAGCCGCACCG
The DNA here is from genome assembly GCA_964608905.1 of uncultured bacterium. GTDB lineage: Bacteria > Eisenbacteria > RBG-16-71-46 > RBG-16-71-46 > RBG-16-71-46 > JANXPZ01. The sequence continues at coordinate 1,915 of CAZSQE010000253.1, forward strand.
CGTGCGCGTCTCGCTGGTGGCGCCGCACAACATGAACTCGGACGGGCGGCCGATCGCGCCGGGCACGCCCGAGCGCGACCGGAACCTGGAGACCGCCGAGGTGGCCGCGCTGGTGGCCTTCCTCTGCGCGGCGCCGGACCACGTCTCGGTCGGGAACGTGACCGTCTGGCCGCTGGCGACGGGCATCCGGGCGCGGGAGTGGACGACCGATTGACACGGCGCGCGGCCCCGCGCCTACAATGGGCGCCTGGCAGGCTGTTCCGGGTGGGGTCTCTCGCAGGGAGGGGTTCGGGATGGAGCTGAGCTTCCCCGAGTGCCGGAAGTGCAACGAAGGCGTCCTGCTGCCGCTGTCCGACTACGGCCGGGACGGAGCGCCGATCACCTACAAGGCCTGGGTCTGCAGCAATCCCGCCTGCGGTTTCAACGTCCGCATCGACAACGGCGAGATCAGCCTCGGCCGCAGCATCGGCACCTCGGCCAAGTGAGCGCCGGACTCCATTGATCCGCGCCATCGTCTTCGACCTCGACAACACGCTCACCGACTTCATGAAGATGAAGGCGGACGCGGTGGGCGCGGCCATCGACGGCATGATCGACGCCGGGCTCCAGCGCCCGCGCGCCGAGCTGCAGGCCCGCATCGACGCCATCTACCAGGCGAAGGGCCTCGAGTACCAGCGCGTCCTCGACGAGCTGCTGCTCCAGGAGTTGGGCCAGATCGACCCCAAGATCCACGCCTCCGGCATCGTCGCCTACCGCAAGGCGCGCTCGGCGATGGTGCTCTACCCCAAGGTGCAGCTCACGCTGCTCGAGTTGGCCAAGCGGGGCATCCGGCTGGGCGTGGTCTCGGACGCGCCCCGCGCCCAGGTCTGGCAGCGGCTCTGCTCGCTCGGCCTGCATCACGTCTTCGACGCGGTGGTGACGTTCGACGACACGCAGGTGCGCAAGCCCGACCCGGCGCCGTTCCGCGAGGTGCTGCGGCGCCTCGCCGTCGAGCCGGCCGACTCGCTCATGGTGGGCGACTGGCCGGAGCGCGACGTGGTGGGCGGGAAGAGCCTCGGCATGAAGACCGTGTTCGCGCGCTACGGCGACACCTTCGGCACGGTGGAGTCGGGCGCAGACTACGACATCGACGACGTGTACGAGCTGGTGGCCATCGTGGACCGGCTCGACGGCGCCGCTGTCCCCGGCAGCAGGAGGACGCATGAGCGAGGGTAAGGTCAAGGCATCGAAGGTCAGGGTCCACCAGCCGCCCGAGGGCACCACCGGCCTCGACGGGCAGTTCCACGTCTACGTCTTCAACCCGGCGGAGCTCGAGTTCCTCCCGGGGCGCAGCTTCGAGACCGCGGAGCGCGCCGCCGCCTACATGCGCCACGAGCAGGAGCGCATCTACGCCGAGCAGGAGGCGGAGCCCGAGAAGTTCGACCTGCCCTTCCTCTCCTCCGACCCCGGGCTGATCGACCGCGCCGGGCGCGACCCCGCCTACCGCAAGGTGCTGGTGCGCGACCTGACCTCCGAGGCGCGCGACCGGGGCCGGCGGCGCTGAGCGGAGGCGCGGTGCTGGCGCTGGCCGTGCTCGGCCTGCTCGCCGCGGCCCCGGCGCCGCCGGTCCCGGCCCCGGCCGACACCGCGCTGCGGGTGCCCGGCACGGCCCTGCGCTTCGGCCTGCCCGACTCGCTGGTGGTCGCGCGCGGCTTCGCGCCCGACGGCGCCGGGAGCGCGACCGGGCGCTGCCGCTTCTTCGGCATGGACAGCGAGACCCGGCTGGGCTTCACCGACGGACGGCTCGCCCGGGCCGAGTTCACGGTCGTGGAGCCCTCGCCGCGCCAGCGCGACTACGTGCGGGACCAGCTCGCGGCGATGGGCTACCGGCGGCGCTGCGGGTCACCGGCGGCGAAGGACTGCGAGTGGACCGGCCGCACGCGGGTGCGGCTGGGCGTGAGCGCGGAGCGGCTCCAGGCCGTGGTGACGCCGCCGGAGCCGTCCGCCGCCGCGGCCGCGCCGGCGGACGGCGTCGCGCCCGTGCCGGTGCTGCCCGAGACGCTGGGCGTGAGCGCGCCGGGCAGCCCGAGTCCCCGCCCCGAGGCCGCGGTGCGCGAGGCCCCGCCC
>CAZSQE010000254.1:0-4018 GCA_964608905.1 uncultured bacterium
ACACGAGGGCTCCTGGTCGGGGTCGGGGTGCGGCGCTTCCTTGCGCGCGCGGGGACTCGGCGCTCCCGCGCCACGCTCGTGCGCCGGGAGAGTACCGCGGGCGCCCGGCGGATGCACGCCGGCCACGGAAGCGCCCGGGCCGGCGGACCCGGCCCGGGCGCTCGGCCGCCGGCCGTGCGGCCGGCGGGTCCTCAGGAGGCTTCCTTGCGGCGCTTCTCCCGCTCCCCGCGGTAGGTCAGCAGCGGGGCGGCCCCGCCCTGGATGCACTCGCGCGAGATGGTGCAGCCGATGACGTCGGCGCGCGAGGGGATGTCGTACATCACCTCCAGCATGGACTCCTCGATGACGGCCCGCAGCCCGCGGGCGCCCGTGCCACGCTTGATGGCCAGCTGGGCGATGGCGCGCAGGGCGTCCTCGGTGAAGTCGAGCTTGACCCCCTCCATCTCGAAGAAGCGCTGGTACTGCTTGGAGATGGCGTTCTTGGGCACGGTCAGGATCGAGACCAGGGCGTCCTCGTCGAGCGACTCGAGCACGCCGACCACCGGCAGGCGGCCGACCAGCTCGGGGATGAGCCCGTAGCGCAGCAGGTCCTCGGGCTCGACCAGCGCCATCATCTCGCCGGGGTTGCGCTCCTGCTTGCTGCGGATGTCGGCGCCGAAGCCCAGCACCTTCTGCCCCACCCGGCGCTCGATGATCTTGTCCAGCCCGTCGAAGGCCCCGCCGCAGATGAACAGGATGTCCTTGGTGTTCACCTCGATGTACTTCTGCTGCGGGTGCTTGCGCCCGCCCTGCGGCGGCACGTTGGCGACCGTGCCCTCGAGGATCTTGAGCAGCGCCTGCTGCACGCCCTCGCCCGAGACGTCGCGGGTGATGCTGGGGTTCTCGCTCTTGCGCGAGATCTTGTCGATCTCGTCGATGTAGACGATGCCGTGCTCGGCGTTCACCAGGTTGAAGTCCGCCGACTGCAGCAGCCGCACGAGGATGTTCTCGACGTCCTCGCCGACGTAGCCCGCCTCGGTCAGGCAGGTGGCGTCCACGATGGCGAACGGCACCTTGAGGAAGCGGGCCAGGGTGCGGGCGAGCAGCGTCTTGCCCACGCCGGTCGGGCCGATGAGCACGATGTTCGACTTCTCCAGCTCGACGTCGCCGTGCTGCAGCGGCGAGTAGATGCGCTTGTAGTGGTTGTAGACGGCCACCGCCAGACTCTTCTTGGCCTGGTGCTGCCCGACCACGTACTCGTCGAGGATCTTCTTGATCTCGGCCGGCTTGGGCAGCTGCCCGGCCTGCGCCGGCTGTTCGCGCTCGAGCTCCCCCTCGAGGATGTCGTTGCACAGCTTCACGCACTCGCTGCAGATGTACACGGCGGGCCCGGAGACGAGGCGGGCGACCTCGTCCTGGCCGCGCCCGCAGAACGAGCACCGGATGGGATGGGGGGTGGCGATGCGCTTCTTCATGGGGTCCGCCTAGCGCCGCTTCTCGATGATCTCGTCGATCAGCCCGTACTCCTTCGACTCCTCGGGCGACATGAAGTAGTTGCGGTCGGTGTCCTTGCCGATCTGCTCGACGGTCCGGCCGGTGTGCTTGGCCAGGATGACGTTGAGCTGCTCGCGCATCTTGACCATCTCCCTCGTGTAGATCTCGATGTCGGTGGTCTGGCCCTGGGTCCCGCCCAGCGGCTGGTGGATCATGATGCGGGCGTTGGGCAACGCCGAGCGCTTGCCCTTCGAGCCCGCCGCCAGCAGCACCGCCGCCATGCTGGCCGCCTGGCCCATGCACAGGGTGGCCACCGCCGGCTTCACGAACTGCATGGTGTCGTAGATGGCGAGCCCGGCCGAGACGTAGCCGCCCGGACTGTGGATGTACAGGTTGATGTCGCGATCCGGGTCCTCGCCCTCGAGGAAGATCATCTGGGCGATCACCAGGTTGGCGATCACGTCGTCGATGGGCGTGCCGATGAAGATGATGCGGTCCTTGAGCAGCCGCGAGTAGATGTCGTAGGCCCGCTCGCCGCGCCCCGTCTGTTCCACCACGATGGGAACCAGCCCCATGACCCCGAGTCCTTTCTGTTCGGTCCCGCCCTACCGGCCGGCCGGGACGATGAGCGGCGGTCCCGCCGGCTCGTCCGCGATCTCGGCCTTCTCGATCAACAGGTCCAGCGCCTTGCGCTCCCGCAGCGTGTCGCGGAGCGCCTCGCGGCGCTCGGCCGACTGGTAGCGCGCCCGGATGCGGGCCGCCTGCTTCGGGTCCGCCTGCGCCATGCGCTGGATCTCCCCGGCCACCTCCTCGTCGCCCGCCTCGAGCTTCTCCTGGCGGGCCACCGCGTCCAGCAGGACCTCCCGCCGGAGCGAGTGCTCCACGCCCGGACGGTACCGCTCTTCGAGCTGCTTGTGCAGGTCCGCGGGGACCTCGCGGCCCCCCGTCGCCTCGGCGATCACCCGCTCGAGCGTGCGTTGCGTCAGCGCCACGGGCAGGTCGAAGGGGTTGCGGCGGATGAGCTCGGTCGATACGGCCGCGTCCACCTCCCGCTGCACCCGCATGCGCTCCTCCCCCTCCAGGTTCAGGCGCACCCGCGCGCGCAGCTCCTCCAGCGACTGGAGCCCGAAGACCTCACGGGCAAGGTTATCGTCCAGTTCGCGCAGTTTCTTCTCCTGGATTTGCCGGACCGAGACCTTGTACCGCACGCTCTTGCCGGCCAGCTCCGGGGCCGGATAGTCGTCCGGATAGCGGATGTCGATGTCCCGCTCGTCCCCCGCCTTCGCTCCCAGCAGCCCGTTCTCGAGTTCGGGCGCCACGCCCGGCGCCCCCAGCTCGATGCGCCGGTTCTTGGCCCGGCTGCCGGACAGGCGGCGGCCGTTGGCGTCCAGCCGGGCCGAGTCGAGCAGCACCACGTCGCCCCGCTCGGCCGGGCGGGCCAGGTCGGTGAAGACCGCCGAGTCCTCGCGCAGGTTCTGCAGGACCGCGTCCACCGCCGCGTCGTCCACCGGGGGGGCGTGGCGCCGGACCGGGATGCCGAGGTAGTCCTTCGCCTCGACCTCGGGGCGCACCTCGACCACGGCCTCGAAGCGCAGCGGCTGGCCGGGCGTGAAGCGCAGGTTGCGCACCACCGGGGAGACGATGGGCGTGAGCCTGGCCTGCTCGATGGCCTCGCCGGTCAGCCGGGGCACGAAGTCCTCGAGGAACTCCTGCTCCACGGCGTCGGCGTAGTGCTGCCGCACCATCTCGAGGGGCACGCGCCCCTTGCGGAAGCCGGGCAGGCTGGCGCGGCGCTGCAGCTGGCGCGCGACCTCCTCCAGCCGGCGCTCCACCTCCTCCGCCTGGACTTCGATGTCCAGCGTGTGCTGCCAGGTACCGGTCGAACGTACCGAGAGATTCATGCTTCGGGTCTCACTCCGTGTCGGGAAGGGACGATGGTCCGGGGACAGTGCGAGAGGGGGGATTCGAACCCCCACGAGTCTCCCCACCGGATCCTAAATCCGGCGCGTCTGCCAGTTCCGCCACTCTCGCATGGGGAATCAGGGGGAACCGAAGGCCCCGGGATCCGGGCAACCTCCCGGCCCGGTCCCCCGGGCCGGGAGCCGGTGCAGTCTAGAGGCCCCGGGGCGAATCGGCAATCGGACGGCCCCGGGGGCGTGCCGGGGCCGTCCGGGACCGCTCAGAAGGCCACCGTGAGGCTCCCCACCACCCGGTCGTCGTACGAGGTCGGCTGGTCCGCGCGCGACACCGAGCGGCGCAGCACCGCCACGTCGAGCTGCAGCGGGTCCAGCCGCCAGCCCAGCCCGAGGGCGAACGCGCCGGCGCGCGGTTCGGGCGCGCCGTCCTGCCGCTCCTGGCCCACGCCGCAGCGCACCGTCAGCGGCTGGTCCGGCTCCGCGTACTCGAGGCCGAGGGCCCAGCTCAGCGTGCGGCTCTCCGCCAGGTCGAAGCCGTCCCAGTCGCGGGCCGTGCGGCCGCCCACCGAGACGATGGCGCGCGCGGCGGCGGTGAGGCCGACGCGGGCCGACACGCCCCCCTCCAGCCC
>CAZSQE010000255.1:0-4015 GCA_964608905.1 uncultured bacterium
ACGCAGGGGTGCCCCTCGAGGCGGAAGCGCCACGGGCGCCCGGCGGCCACCCGGATCCCGACCCGGCCCGAGCGTGCGACCCGGCGGCCGGAACGGCGCGGCGGCAGGTCCGAGAGCCAGAGCGGCCCGCGGGTCAGGTCGAGTCCGTCGTGCGCCCGCGTGAGCCCGAGGGCACGGGCCACGTTGCCGGGGCCGCTCGCCAGCCGGGCCTCCGCGGCCACCCCGCGCCGGCGCCGCATGAGGGCCAGGCCGTCCACCGGCTCCAGCGCCCGGACGAGCACGGCGGAGGCCCGCCCCACGCGTCCGGTCACCAGGTTCAGGCAGTGGTGCATGCCGTAGGTGAAGTAGACATAGGCGTGCCCCGGCGGCCCGAACATGGCGGCGTTGCGCGGCGTGGGCCCCCGCCACGCATGGCTGGCCGGGTCGTCGGCCCCCCGGTAGGCCTCGGCCTCGACGATTCGGCCGGAGACGCGCCCGCCGGGCCCGTCGTGCACCAGCAGCCGGCCGAGGACGGCGCGGGCGACGGTCAGGACGCCGCGGTCGTAGAAGGCGCGCGGCAGCGGCCGGCCGCGGCCGGGCCCCCCGCCGCGGCTAGGTCTCCTTGTTCTTGAGGAAGGCATCGATGAACGGGTCGAGGTCGCCGTCCAGCACCGCGTGCACGTCCCCGATCTTCAGCTCGGTGCGGTGGTCGTTCACCATGGTGTAGGGCTGCAGCACGTAGGAGCGGATCTGGCTCCCGAAGTCGATGTCCTTCTTGCCCGCCGAGAGCGAGGCGGTCTTCAGCCGCTCCTGCTCGCGGTAGTGCACGAAGAGCTTGGCGCGCAGCATGCGCATGGCGAAGTCGCGGTTGCGGTGCTGGCTGCGCTCGGCCTGCGACTGGGTGACCACCCCCGTGGGCAGGTGGGTGATGCGCACCGCGGACTCGGTCTTGTTCACGTGCTGGCCGCCCGCGCCGCTGGCCCGGAAGGTGTCCACCCGCAGGTCGCCGGGCTGGATGTCCACGGTGATGGTGTCGTCCACCATCGGGTAGACGAAGACCGAGGCGAACGAGGTGTGGCGCCGCTGCGCCGCGTCGAAGGGCGAGATGCGCACCAGCCGGTGCACGCCGCTCTCCCCCTTGAGGTAGCCGTAGACGTACTCGCCGGTGATCTCGACCGTGGCGTCCTTGAGCCCGGCCTCGTCGCCGGGCTGCAGGTCGAGGATGCTGGTGGCGAAGCCGCGGCGCTCGGCCCAGCGCATGTACATGCGGAAGAGCATCTGCGCCCAGTCCTGCGACTCGGTGCCGCCGGCGCCGGGGTGGATGGAGACCAGCGCGCCCAGCCGGTCGTACTCGCCCGACAGCAGGCTGCGCGTCTCCAGTGCGGCGATGAGCGGGACCAGCCGGTCGATCTCGCCGTTCACCTCGCCCAGCAGGCCGGCGTCGGTCTCGCCCAGCTCGATCAACTCCTCGAGGTGGCGCAGCTCGGCGTCGGGGCCGTTCCAGTCCTCGACCGTGCGCCGCGCCCGCTTGAGCGCGGCCACCGTCTTCTGCGCGCTCTCCGGCCGGTCCCAGAAGCCGGGCGCGGCCATGAGGCCCTCCAGCTCCGTCACCTCGCGGGCGCGGGCCTCGACGTCAAAGGTACCTCCGCAGGTCCTGCAGCGTGGTCCGCGCCTGCTGCAGGCGGGCCCGCACCTCCGCGACGGTCAGCATGGGTCTCTCCCCTCTGCGCGGGCCGCCCGCAGCGAGTCCAGCGTCGCGCGCGCCGCGACCGCCAGCTCCGCCAGGCTCCCCGCGTTCTCGATCACGGCATCCGCCGCGGCGGCGAAGGCCTCGTTCGTGCGCTGCGCCGCCAGCCGCCGTCGCGCCTGGTCGGCGCTCCAGCCCCGCGCCTGCATGAGCCGCCGCAACTGCTCGGGCTCCGGCGCGGTCACCGCGACCACCGCGTCGCACTCGCGCTCCATGCCCCACTCCAGCAGCAGGGCGGCGTCCAGCACCACCGTGCCGCGCCAGCCGCGCGCGCGCAGCACCTCGAGCCGGCGCCGCAGCCCGGCGACCAGCGCCGGGTGGACCAGCCGGTCCAGCCGCGCGCGCGCCGCCGGGTCGGCGAAGACGCGCGCCGCCACCCGCTCGCGATCGAGCCGGCCGGCGGCGTCGTAGACGTCCGGGCCGTACTCGGCGACCAGCCCCGCGCGCACGTCGGGGTCGCTGTCCGTGACCTCGTGCCCGACCCGGTCGGCCTCGATGACCAGCGCCCCGCCGGCCGACCAGGCGGCGGCCGCGGCGCCCTTGCCGCTGCCCGCCCGGCCCACCAGCCCGACGACGAACCGGCCGTCGCCGGAGCGCGGGCGGCGCGGGCGCGACGCCCGGGCGGAGTCGTTCTCAGTGGACATCGAGCCAGGTCGGACCCAGTCCCACCGACACCTCCAGCGGGACCGCCAGGGTGAGGCAGCGCTGCATCTCGTCGCGCGTGAGGTCCGCGACCGCCCCGGCCTCGGCGGCCGGGGCCTCGAGCAGCAGTTCGTCGTGCACCTGCAGCAGCAATCTAGCCGAGGGCATCCGGGCCTTCAAGGCGCGGTCCACGGCGATCATCGCCAGCTTCATCAGGTCGGCGGCGGTGCCCTGGATGGGCGTGTTGACGGCGGCGCGCTCGGCCAGCGAGCGCTCGCCGCCGTTCGCGCTGGCGAGCCCCGGCAGGTAGCGGCGCCGGCCCAGGAGCGTCTGCACCCAGCCGCGCGCGCGCGCCTCCTCGAGCGTGCGGTCGAGGTAGGCGCGCACGCCGGCGTAGACGCCGAAGTAGTGGCGGATGAAGTCCTCGGCCTCGGCCAGCCCGATGCCCATCTGCTGGGCGAGGCTGCGCGCGCCCATGCCGTACATCACGCCGAAGTTGACGACCTTGGCCCGCGCGCGCAGCGCCGGGTCCGGCTCGCCCGTGACGTTGAAGACGCGCCGCGCGGTGCTGGCGTGCACGTCCTCCCCCGCCCGGAAGGCCTCGACGAGCGCCGGGTCGCCCGACAGGTGCGCCATCACCCGCAGCTCGATCTGCGAGTAGTCGGCGCCCACCAGCAGCCGCCCCGGCGGGGCGACGAAGGCGCGGCGGACGGCCCGGCCCTGCGGCGTGCGGAAGGGGATGTTCTGCAGGTTCGGGTCGCTCGAGGAGAGCCGGCCGGTGGCGGCCACCGCCTGATGGAAGGTGGTGTGCACGCGCCCGTCGGGCCGCTCCCCGACCGGCGCCAGGTCGGCCACCGCCGGCAGCGCGTCGAGGTAGGTGGACCTGAGCTTGGCCAGCGCGCGGTACTCGAGCAGCAGCTTCGGGAAGGCGTGCACGCCGGCCAGCTCCTCGAGCACGCCCGAGTCGGTCGAGAAGCCGGTCTTGGTGCGCCGGCCCGTCTTGAGCTTCAGCTTCTCGAACAGCACGCGCGCCACCTGCGGGCCGCTGTTCAGGTTGACGCGCTCGTCGGCCAGCACGTAGAGCGCCTCCTCCAGCCGCGCGATGTCCTCGCCGGCCCGCGCCGACATCTCGGCCAGCACGGCCCGGTCCAGGGCGATGCCGGCGCGCTCCATCTCGAGCAGCACCGGGACGAGCGGCAGGTCCACCTCGCGGAAGAGCGCCCACTGCTCGCGCGACTCGAGCTGGGTGCGCAGGGCGTCGGCCAGGCGCCACAGCGCGCGCGCCGAGGCCAGGGCTGCGTCCCGGATCGCCAGCGGCGCCAGCGTGTTCGCCTCCGGGCGCGGGCGGCCCCGGGGCACCTCGGGGCCGATCGGCTCGAGCGCCTCGCCGAGGAAGTCGCGCGCCAGGGCGCGCAGCGAGTGGTCGCGGTCCGGGTCACAGAGGAACGAGGCCAGCCGCACGTCGAAGTCGAGCCCCTCGAGCCGCAGCTCCGCTCGGGCCAGCACGTGGCTGGCGGCCTTGAGGTCGAGCGCCGTCTTGGGCACGGCGCCGTCGGCCAGCGCCGGCCCCAGCCACTCGCGCAGCCGCGCGAGCGGCAGGTTGGGCCCGGCGTCGTGCGCCAGCGGCACGTAGCAGGCCGTGCCGTC
>CAZSQE010000256.1:0-4009 GCA_964608905.1 uncultured bacterium
GCTTCGGCTTCCCGGCGGACCGCGCGCGGCGGCCGTGGCCGCGGCGCCGCTCCAGCGCCTCGGCGATGAGGCTCGGGATCTCCGAGGGGATGCGCGCCACCGGCACGCCCGCCGCCTCGAAGGCCGCCATCTTCTCCGCCGCCGTGCCGGTGCCGCCGGCGATGATGGCCCCGGCGTGCCCCATGCGCTTGCCCGGCGGGGCCGTCTGCCCGGCGATGAAGGCGACCACCGGCTTCTTCACGCGCCGGCGGATGAACTGCGCCGCCTCCTCCTCGTCCGTGCCGCCGATCTCGCCGATGAGCACGATGGCCTCGGTCTTTGGGTCGGCCTCGAACAGGGTCAGGGCGTCGATGAAGTTGGTGCCGATGATGGGATCGCCGCCGATGCCCAGGCAGGTGGTCTGGCCGAGCCCGGCCTGGGTGAGCTGCTGCACGACCTCGTAGGTGAGCGTCCCGCTGCGCGAGACCACGCCCACCGGCCCCGGCTTGGTGATGCGGCCCGGCAGGATGCCGGCCTTGCACTGGCCCGGGCTGATGAGCCCGGGGCAGTTGGGCCCCACCAGCCGGGGCTTGTCGCCGCCCGGTCCGGCCTTCGGCTGGGCGCCCCGCTCGCGCAGGGCGGCCACGTAGTGCCAGGCCTCGAGGGCGTCGCGCACCGGCAGGCCCTCGGTGATGCAGACGATGAGGCCGATGCCGGCGTCGGCGGCCTCGTGGATGGCGTCGGCCGCGAACGCCGAGGGCACGTAGATCACCGAGGCGTTGGCCTTCGTCGCGGCGACGGCCTCGGCCACGCTGTCGAACACCGGCACGCCGTGCACCGTCTCGCCCGCCTTGCCCGGGGTCACGCCCGCCACCACCTTGGTCCCGTAGTCCAGCATCTGCCGGGTGTGGAACGCCCCGTCGCGCCCGGTGATGCCCTGCACGACGATCCGGGTGCTCTTGTCGACCAGGATGCTCACGCCGTCACCTCCTGCGCCCGGGCGATCACGGTGCGCACGCCCTCGTCCATGCTCGTGGTGGCCGACAGCCCGTGGTCGGCGAGGATCCTCCGCGCCGCCTCCTCGTTCGTGCCGGTGAGCCGGATGACGAGCGGCACGCCGAGCGGGGTCTCCTCGAGCGAGCGCACGATGCCGTTGGCCACGTCGTCGCAGCGCGTGATGCCGCCGAAGATGTTGAACAGGATGGCCCGCACGCCCGGCCGCGCCGGGGCACCCGCAGGGGTACCCGCGCCAGCGGGGGTACCCGCGCCAGCGGGTCCGGGTCCGCCCTCCGCCGCGTGAGCGCCGCCCGGGCCGGCCTCGCCGGTGATGATGCGCAGCGCCGCCGTGACCTTCTCGGGGCTGGACGAGCCGCCGATGTCGAGGAAGTTGGCCGGCTCGCCGCCGTAGTGCTTGATCAGGTCCATGGTCGCCATCGCCAGGCCGGCGCCGTTCACCACGCAGCCGATGTCGCCGTCCAGCTTGACGTAGGACAGGCCCTTCTCGCGCGCCAGCCGCTGCCCCGGCGTCTCCTCGGACGGGTCGCGCCAGTTCTCCCAGTCGCGGTGGCGGGTGTCGGCGTTGTCGTCGAGCGAGACCTTGGCGTCGAGGGCGATGACCCGGCCCTCGGGCGTGACCGCCAGCGGGTTGATCTCGGCCAGCTGGCAGTCGCCCTCCGACCAGACCCGCCACAGCTTGAGCAGGATGTCCGCCGCCTGCTGCACCAGCCGGCCGTCCCCGAGCAGGGGCTTGAACAGGGCGCGCGCCTGGTAGGGCCGCGGGCCGCCCAGCGGCACCGGCCACTTCACGATCTTCTCCGGCGTGGTGCGCGCCACCTCCTCGATGTCCACGCCGCCCTCGGCCGAGAGCATGACCAGGGGCAGCTTGCGGCTGCGGTCGAGCAGGATGGACAGGTAGAGTTCGCGGGCGATGTCGGCCGCCTTGGTCACCAGCACCTTGCGCACCGGCAGCCCCTTGATGGTGAGGGCGAGGATGTCGCGCGCCTTGTCCCGCGCCTCCTCCGGCGAGTGCGCCAGCTTCACGCCCCCGGCCTTGCCGCGTCCGCCCACCAGCACCTGCGCCTTGACGACCACCGTGCCGCCGAGGGAGGCCGCGATGTCGCCCGCCTCCTCCGGGGTCACCGCCACCTGCCCCGGCAGCACGGGCAGCCCGTAGCGGGCGAACAGCTCCTTGGCCTGGTATTCGTGGAGATTCATGACCTCTCCCGTGGGACCGGGCCGCGCCGGGCGCAGCCGGGCCACGACTCGTGGGATGGTGAACAGGGAAACGGACGGGATACCCTAAGGGAGCGACGGGGCGCGAGGCAAGCCGATTCGACAGCCGATTCCCCGGCGATTCCCCGGCGGCCGCGCCCGGCGCGGGGACGGGCCTAGGGCTCCACGGCGCTGCGGCCCTCGCGGATGCGGTGGACGAGGGCGGAGGTGCTGAACCCCTCGCGTACCGGGAGGCTGAGCACGCGGCCGCCGCGGGCCTCGACGAAGTCGCGGCCGACGATGCGCGCCACCTCCCAGTCGCCGCCCTTGACCAGCACGTCGGGCCCGACCGCCCGGATGAGCCGCTCGGGCGTGTCCTCGTCGAACTCGACGACCAGGTCCACGCAGGCCAGCGCCCGGAGCACCGCGGCGCGGTCGGCGGCGGCGACGATGGGCCGGGCGGGCCCCTTGAGGCGCCGGACCGAGGCGTCCGAGTTCAGGCCGATCACCAGCCGGTCGCCCAGCACGCGGGCGTCGGCCAGGTACTCGACGTGGCCGCGGTGCAGCAGATCGAAGACACCGTTGGTGAAGACGATCGTCTCCCCCGCCGCGCGCCAGCCCTCGAGCAGGTCCCACTCCGCCGGGGCCAGCGGGCCGCCCGCCGGGCCGCTCACGCGCCGTGCTCCGCCAGCGAGCCCAGCAACTGCTCGCGCGAGCAGGTGGCGGTGCCCACCTCGCGGATGACGATGCCGGCGGCGTGGTTGGCGAGCAGGCAGGCCGCGGGGAAGTCGGCCCCGGCCGCCAGCGCCAGCGCCACCACGCCCACCACCGTGTCGCCCGCGCCGGTCACGTCGTAGACCTCCCGCGCCACCGTGGGCAGGTGCGTGAGGCGGCCGCCCCGCTCGAACAGGCTCATGCCCCCGGCTCCGCGGGTCACCAGCACGGCGGCGGCGTCCAGCCGGCGCTGCAGGCCCCAGCCCACCTCGAGCAGGCTGGCCTCGTCGGTGACGCGGCGGCCCTGCGCCCAGCCCGCCTCGTGCTGGTTGGGCGTCAGGATGCTCACGCCCCGGTAGGCGTCGATGTGGCTCTCCTTGGGGTCCACGCTCACCGGGAAGCCGGCGGTGCGCGCCGCGGCCAGCGCGGGCTCGAGCGTGCCCGGGTGCACCACGCCCTTGCCGTAGTCGCTCACCACCAGCCCGGCGCAGCCGGGCAGCTCGCGCGCCATCACCGCCAGCAGCTCCGCGAGGACGGCGCCGGCGACGTCGGCGCGCGACTCGCGGTCGGCCCGCACCACCTGCTGGGCGTGGGCGACGATGCGGGTCTTGACCGTGGTCGGCCGGCCCGGGTCGGTGACCAGCCCGCGCAGGTCGAGCCCGCGCGCGGCCAGCGACTCGCGCAGCCGCGCCCCGTCGGCGTCGTCCCCGAGCACGCCGAGGAGCAGCGGCGCCGCCCCGAGGGCCAGCAGGTTGGCGGCCACGTTCCCGGCGCCGCCCAGCGTGTCGCTCTCGCGGTCGATCTCGACCACCGGCACCGGCGCCTCGGGCGAGATGCGCTCGACCCGGCCCCACAGGTAGCGGTCCACCATGCAGTCGCCCAGCACGGCCACGCGGCGGCCGTCGAAGCGGCGCACGATGGCCCCGAGGGCCGCGAGATCCGGGATGGGTGCGGACATACGGCGCGGGACGCTACACCGGTGCGCGGGGGGGGTCAACGGGCGGCCGCGCTCTCCCGCGCGGACCGGCCGCCGCGCGCCGCGCCGGCGGGGCGCGGGGGTCAGCGCCGCGCCGCCCGCTCCCCCGGCGGGGCCGCGGCGCGGAAG
>CAZSQE010000257.1:0-4001 GCA_964608905.1 uncultured bacterium
GGTCACGTCCACCTCGTGCCCGACCGCCGAGACGACCGGCAGGCGGCAGGCGGCGATGGCCCGCACCACCGGCTCCTCGTTGAAGGCCCAGAGATCCTCGAGCGAGCCGCCGCCGCGGCCGACGATGAGCAGGTCCACCCCGGCATGGCGGTCGAAGCGCGCGATGGCCCCGGCGATCTCCCGCGCCGCGCCCTCGCCCTGCACCCGCACCGGCGCCAGCACGATGCCGACGCCCGGCCAGCGGGCGCGCAGCACCTTGACCAGGTCGCGCACCGCCGCCCCGCTCGGCGAGGTCACCAGGCCGATGCGCGCCGGGTAGCGCGGCAGCGGGCGCTTGCGTGCCTCGTCGAACAGGCCCTCGGCGGCCAGCCGCTGCTTGAGCTGCTCGAGGGCGAGCAGGCGGGCGCCGAGGCCGGCCGGGCGCATCTCGTCCACGACCAGCTGGTAGCGGCCCTGCGGCTCGTAGACGGTGACGGCGCCGAAGGCCTCGACCGCCACCCCGTCCTGGGGCTCGAAGGGCAGGCGGGCGGCGCGCCCCTTCCACATCACGCAGCCGAGGACGGCGCCCTCGTCCTTCAGGGAGAAGTAGAGGTGCCCGCTGCCGTGGCGCTTGAAGCCGGAGACCTCGCCCTTCACCCAGACCGCCGGGAACGCCTCGGCCAGCGTGCCCTTGATCAGCCCGGTGAGGGCCGAGACCGAGAGGATGCCCTCGGGCTCCGGGGCGGCGGTCATCCGGTCGGCGGCAGGCCCGCCGCGGCCAGCACGGTGTTGTGCACCAGCATCGCCACGGTCATCGGCCCCACCCCGCCCGGCACGGGCGTGAGGGCGCCGGCCACCCGCGCGACCGAGGCGGCCTCGACGTCGCCGACGATGCGCGAGCCGCTGCGCCGGCTCGGGTCGGGCACGCGGTGGATGCCGGCGTCCACCACCGCGGCGCCGGGCCGCACCCACTCGGCGGTCACCAGCTCCGGCTTGCCGATGGCGCAGACCAGCACGTCCGCGCGGGCGGCCAGCTCCTTCAGGCCCGGGCCGCTGGCGCTGTGGCCGACGGTCACGGTGGCGTCCACGCCCTTGCGCGACAGCAGCGCCGAGAGCGGGCGGCCGATCAGGTTGCTGCGGCCGAGCACGACGACGTGCTGCCCGGCGAGCGGCACGCCGTGGTGGCGCAGCATCTCGAGGATGCCGAGCGGCGTGCAGGGCACCAGGCCGTGCAGCCCGGCCGCCAGCCGGCCGACGTTGACCGGGTGGAAGCCATCGACGTCCTTCTCCGGCGGGATGGTCTCGAGCACGACGCGCGGGTCGGCGGGCCCGACCATGGGCAGCTGCACGAGCAGGCCGTGGACGCCGGGGTCGGCGCCCAGCCCGCGCACCCGCGCCACCACCGTGTCCGTGTCCGCGCCCTCGGGCAGGATCGCGTCCACGACGCGGATGCCGACCTCGGCGCAGGCGGCGCGCTTGCGCTTCAGGTAGATCCGCGAGGCCGGGTCCTCGCCCACCGCGACGAGCGCCAGCGTCGGCTCGATGCCCGCCTCCTTGAGGCGCACGACCTCGGCGTGGGCGGCCAGCCGCGCCGTCGCGGCCGGGGCCTCGCCGTCGAGCACGCGCAGCCCGGCCGGCGGCGCCTCCGCCGGGACCGGCACGGAGAGGCGGCGCACGGCGGTGGCGCGGCCGGTGGCCGGGTCGAGCGTGACCAGCACGCCGTTCAGGCGCGGGTCGCCCGGGGCCGGCGTCAACCGCTGCGGCAGCAGGGTGAGGAAGCGCCCCAGCGCGGCGTCGCGGTCCATGCCGATGACCGAGTCGAAGCCGCCGGTCATGCCCGCGTCGCAGAGGAAGGCGGTGCCGCCCGGCAGCACCCGCTCGTCGGCGGTCTGCACGTGCGTGTGGGTGCCGACCACGGCGCTCACGCGCCCGTCGAGGTGCCAGCCCATCGCCACCTTCTCGGCGGTGGTCTCGGCGTGGAAGTCCACGAACACCGCCCGGCAGCGGCCCTGCAGCTCGAGCAGCACGCGGTCGGCGGCGCGGAAGGGGCAGTCGGCCTCCTTCATGAAGACGCGCCCGAGCAGGCTGACGACGGCGACCTCGGTGCCGTCGGCGGCGCGCACCACGCGCCAGCCCTCCCCCGGCGTGCCGGGCGGCAGGTTGGCGGGGCGCACCAGGCGCGGCTCCTCGGCCACGTAGGCGGCGCTCTCCTTGCGGTCCCAGAGGTGGTTGCCGCCGGTGAAGACGTCCACGCCGGCGGCGGCCAGCGCCTCGCCCGACTCGCGGTTGAGGCCGAAGCCGCCGGCCGCGTTCTCGACGTTGGCGATGACGAGGTGCGCGTCGTGGCGCTGCCGCAGCGCGGGCAGCAGGGCCTTGACGGCGTCCCGGCCCGGCGACCCGATGACGTCGGCGACGAAGAGGATGTTCATTTCGCGTAGTCCACGGCCCGGGTCTCGCGGATCACCGTGACGCGGATCTGGCCGGGGTACTCCAGCTCCTTCTCGATGCGGCGCGCGATCTCGGTGGCGAGCACCTGGGCGCGGTGGTCGTCCACCTTGTTGTGCTCGACCATGATGCGCACTTCCCGGCCGGCCTGGATGGCGTAGGACTTCTCCACCCCGGGGAAGGTGTTGGCGATCTTCTCGAGCGCCTCGAGCCGCTTGATGTAGACCTCGAGGCTCTCGCGCCGCGCCCCGGGCCGCGCCCCGGAGATGGCGTCGGCGGCCGAGACCAGCACCGGCCACAGGCTGCCGCCGGCGTAGTCGTCGTGGTGGAAGCCGATGGCCTCGAGCACCGGCTGCGGCTCGCCGTAGCGCTGCGCCACCTCCATGCCGAGCTGCGGGTGCGTGCCCTCGCGGTCGTGGTCGAGCGCCTTGCCGATGTCGTGCAGCAGGCCGCAGCGCTTGGCCATCTTCTGGTCCAGGCCCAGCTCGGCGGCGATCATGCCGGCGAGGTGCGCGACCTCGACGGCGTGCTTGAGGATGTTCTGGCCGTACGAGGTGCGGTAGTGGAGCCGGCCGAGCAGGTTCTGCAGCTCGGCGTGGATGCCGGGGATGCCGACGTCGAGGCAGGCGGTCTCGCCCAGCTCGCGGATGCGGTTCTCGACCTCGGCCTTCACCTTGGTCACGATCTCCTCGATGCGGGCCGGGTGGATGCGGCCGTCGGCCACCAGGCGCTCGAGGGCCAGGCGGGCGATCTCGCGCCGCACCGGGTCGAAGCCGGAGAGGATGACCGCCTCGGGCGTGTCGTCGATGATGACGTCCACCCCGGTGATGACCTCGAAGGAGCGGATGTTGCGGCCCTCGCGGCCGATGATGCGCCCCTTCATGTCGTCGCTGGGCAGGTGCACGACGGAGACGGCGGCCTCGGAGACGTGGTCGGCGGCGAAGCGCTGGATGGCGAGCCCGATGATCTTGCGCGCGTCGCGCTCGGCGTTGCGCTGCGCGGTCTCGCGGATCTCGGTGACGCGGCGGGCGGCCTCGGCCTTGGCCTCGTTCTCGACGTTGGCCATGAGCCGGGCGCGCGCCTCGTCCGAGCTCATGCCGGCGACGCGCTCGAGCTGCCGGGACTGGTCGGCGATGAGCTGGTCGAGCTGGCCGTTGCGCTGCTGGACCGCGGATTCGCGCTCGCGCATCTCGTTCTCGAAGCGCTTGAGGTCGCGCTCCTTCTTCTCGATGAGCTCGACGCGGCGGCTGAAGGCGGCCTCCTTCTCGTGGAAGGCGCGCTCGGCGGCGAGCTGGGTGTTGCGGGCCTCCTGCGTCTCGCGCTCGACCTGCTGCTTGAGCCGCAATGCCTCCTCGCGGCCCTCCAGCACCGCGTTGCGGCGGGCGGTCTCGGCCTCGCGCTGGGCCTGCTCGAGCACGCTCCGGGCGCGGTGCTCCGCGCTCAGGAGGTTGTTCCGCCCGATGCGCGCGCGGACGAAGTAGCCGAGGAGGAATGCGACGGCGGCGCCGAGGGCGATGCCGCCGATCAGGATGGTCAGGTCCATGGTCTCTCCCGGCAGGCGGCCGCCGGCGCGGGGC
>CAZSQE010000258.1:0-3990 GCA_964608905.1 uncultured bacterium
CCCCTCTCCCGACCCGCGCCGGGAGCCGCACGCGGCGCGGGTCGGGAGAGGGGGGCGCCGTGACGGGTCGGGGACGGCTCAGCCGCGGGTCAGCAGCCGGACGTAGGCGTCCAGCCAGCCGCGGCCCCAGAGGAACACGACCAGCGCGGCGGGGGCGAGCAGCGTGCCGAAGGGCAGCTCGCTCTTCATGCCGCCGCGGCGGCGCAGCATGAGCACGGCCCCCCAGAGGCTCCCGGCCAGCGCCGCGACGAAGAGGGTGATCAGCGCGAGCTGCCAGCCCAGCACGGCGCCGAACATGGCGGCGAGCTTGACGTCGCCGCCGCCCATGCCCTCGACCTTGCGGAAGGTGATCCACGCCCAGGCCAGCAGCCACAGCAGCCCGCTGCCGGCGACCATGCCGAGCAGGGCGTGGCGGGCGCCGGCCGCCCAGTCGGGCGCCAGCAGCACGGCGGCCAGGCCCAGCAGCGTGCCGGGCAGGGTGAGCACGTCGGGCAGCAGCCGGAACTCGAGGTCGATCCAGAGCAGGGCCACGAGCAGGAAGCCCCACAGCGAGAGCGGCAGGAACGCCCAGGCCGGGCCCACCTTCAGGTAGAGCAGCACCGCCCAGGCGGCACACATCAGCTCGGTGAGCGGGTAGCGGGCGCCGATGCGGGCCCCGCAGTGGCGGCAGCGGCCCCGCGCGAGCAGGAAGGAAAGGAGCGGCACGAGGTCGGGCGGCCCGAGGGGGGTCGCGCAGGCGGGACAGGCCGAGCGGCCGCGGGCCCAGGAGAGCCCGCGCGGCACGCGCCAGGCGAGGGCGGTGACGGCGCTGCCCATGACGAGGCCGTAGACGGCGGCGAGGAGCGCGAGCGGCAGGCTAGCGGGCACCGTTCGCCTCCGGGCTTGAGCCGGGCCCGGCAGTCTGCGAGAATCGTGGTTCGGCACGTCGTCCGCGACCCTCGGCACCCGGTGCGACCATGCGCAGCGTGTTCATCGTGGCCCTCCTGGCCAACAGCCTCGACCTCGTCGTCACCTCTCTCGGCATCCACTGGCTCGGGAACCGGGAGGGCAACCCCCTGCTCGCCCCGCTCGCGCACGGCCACTGGGGCCTGTTCGTGCTCGTCAAGGGGCTGCTGGTGCCGCTGCTGATCGTCCGCCTCTACACCCTGGGCCGCCACACCCCGGTCTTCGCCTCCGCCGGCCTCGCCGTCGTGGCCGTGGCGCTCGCCGTCGCGCTGGGCCAGTGGCTGGGGTGGATGGCGGGCGTGCTGCACGTCTCGCTGCTGGCGAAGCTGTAGTCGGCGCGGCGGGCGGGGGCGCGGCCCGTCCGGCCGCGCCCCCGCCCCGTGCCTACGGCTGCTCGGGCATGATGTGCGGCGTCACCTCGATGACCAGGTCGCGCTTGCTGGTCGAGACGCCACGGTGCTGGAACAGGAAGCCGAGCAGCGGGATGTCCCCGAGCAGCGGCACCTTGGTGATGTTCGTGGTCTCCTCCTCGCTCAGCAGGCCGCCGATGATGACCGAGTCGCCGTCCTTGATGCGCACCGTCGTCGAGGCCTGGCGCGTGGCCACCACCGGCAGGTCGCCGTTGACGCCCTTGTAGCCGGTGACCGACGAGACCTCGGGGGTGATCTGCGTGGTGATGTAGCCGTCGGCGTTGATGAGCGGCGTGATCTTGAGCTTGATGCCGACCTCCTCCTTCTCGACCTGCCGGGTCTCGGCGGCGGCGCCGCCGGCGAAGACCGTCCCGGTCACGGTGAAGGGGATGCGCTCGCCGATGAGGATGGAGGCCTCGCGGCCGTTCAGCGTGGCGATCTTGGGGTTGGCCAGCACGCGCGCCTTGCCGGTCTGGATGAGCAGGTCGATGGTGGTCTGCCAGGCGAAGGCCTGCCGCGACACGCCGCGCAGGGACCACATGTTCCGGTAGCCGCCGCCGGCGCCGAAGAAGGGCAGCGAGTCGGGGATGGTGCCCCGCTCGGTGGCGCCCGCGCCGCCCTCGACGATGACCACGCCCTGGCGGTTCAGCCTGTCCCAGTCGATCCCCAGTTGCATCGCGTCGCCGGTCGAGACCTCGAGGATGCGCGCCTCGAGCACCACCTGCCGGGCGGGCACGTCCATGACCCGCACGATCTCCTCGATCTGCGAGATGACCCGCGGGCTCGTCACCACCACCAGGCGGTTGCCGCTCTTGTCCACCTGCACGTTCTCGGCGATGTTGCGCAGCGCCCCCTTGACGTCCTCGGCGGCGGCGTACTTGAGGTCCACGACGTAGGAGGAGAGCCCGGTCTCCTCCTGCAGGGCGCGGGCCTCGGCCACGAGGATCGAGTTGCCGATGCGTTCGTAGGCGAGTCCGGCCGCGCGCACGACCAGGTTCACGGCCTGGTCGAGCGGGACGTCCTTCATGTGGATGGTGAGCCGGCTGGCGGTGTTGGCACCGGTCCCGGTGATGATGTTGAGGTCGCCCTTCTCGGCCAGGATCTTGAGCACGCTCGCCAGCGGCGCGTCCTCGGCGTCGAGGGTGATGAGGCGGGCCGCGCCCGCGGGGGCGGCGGCCGCGGGGGCCGGCCCCGCCGTGGCGCCCAGTAGCAGCAGGGCCAGCGCCAGCGGAACGAAGCGGAGGACGCCGGAGGGACGGTTCACGCCTAGTCTCCTTTCCTGGAGAGCTGCAGCACGAGGGTCTCGCCCCCGCGCTCGAGGATCACCTGTTCCCGGGTGATGCCGCGCACCCGGAATTCGTCGAACAGCGAGTTGACCTGCACCGTGTGGTCCTTCCCGTTCCAGCGGACGGTCGCGCTCGGGTTGCCCTCCACCCAGACGATGGCGGTGAGCTGCGGCCGCGCCGGCTCGGCGGGCGGCGTCGCCCGCGCCGCCGCCGGCCGCTGCGGCGCCGGCGCGGGTGAGCGGCCGAAGCCGAACGGGTCGCGCGCCGGGGTCTCCGCCGCCCCGCGCGCGGCCGCGGCCACCAGCCGCTCGACGCTCGCGTAGGGGTTGGGCGCGGGGGCGGAGCGGCGCGGCCGGGTCCACACTCCCGAGTCGTGCAGCGCGGCGGCGGTCTGCTGCACCACCAGCGCCAGCAGCAGCGCGGCCAGCGCCCAGCCGGCCACCCGCACGGGATCGAGCTTCATCGCGGGGCCCCCGTGCGCTTGAGGACGAGCCGGCTCACCCAGAGCTCGACGTTGCCGCCCTGTGCCCGCCTCGCGTCGAGGGAGAAGCGGTCGACCGCGATCAGCGTGCCGGCGCGGGCGAAGTCGTCGAGCAGCCCGCTGAAGCGGGCGAAGTCGCCGTTCAGCCGGAAGTGCGCCCGCACCACGACCGCGCCGGGCAGCTGTGTCACCAGCCCCTGCTCGGTGGTGAGCACCTCGAGCCCGCGCCGCGCGGCGAGGCGGGTGACCTCGTCGAGCAGGCCGGCGGTGAGCCCCCCCGAGGCCCCCTGCTCCTCGGCGGCGGCGGGGGTGAGTGAGTTGGCGGCGAGCAGCGAGACGACGCGCGCCGAGGGCGCCAGCGCCGGGTCGGAGAAGTCGAGCGGGAAGCCCAGCCGGGCGGCCTGCGCGGCGGCGCGCCGGTAGCGCTCGAGCGCGGGCTGGAAGGCTGTCGCGTGCACGATGGTGAAGCCGGTGAACAGGGCCACCGCGAGGAGGACCTGCCAGTTGCGGCGCGCGAACTGCGTCCAGGCGGGGTTCATCGGCGGCACTCGAGGCGGAACTCGGCGGCCGCGCCGGCGCCGCCGACGCGGGACTCCAGCAGCCGGATGGAGCGGTACTGCGCGGCGAAGGCCGAGTCGGCCCGCAGGGTCGCGATCAATCCCATGATGCGCTGCGTGCGGTCCTGCCCGGGGCCCGGCCGCAGGGCGCCGCTGACG
Source organism: uncultured bacterium (assembly GCA_964608905.1). Lineage (GTDB taxonomy): Bacteria > Eisenbacteria > RBG-16-71-46 > RBG-16-71-46 > RBG-16-71-46 > JANXPZ01. The sequence continues at coordinate 3,839 of CAZSQE010000258.1, forward strand.
AGCAGCTTCTCCTGGCCGGGGCCGGAGGTCAGGTTGTCGGGGTTGCCCTCCACCGCGGTCAGCGCCACGTCGGCGGGCAGCAGGGCGGCGAGCCGGGCCAGCCGCAGCCGCCAGCGCTGCGGGCTGGCGAGCGCGCGCTCGACCTGCGCCAG